>JAYUEA010000456.1:0-10493 GCA_043739465.1 Propionibacteriaceae bacterium | reverse complement strand
GGGTCACTTCACGATGTTCTTGACGATGTCCCAGTCGAACACGACGGGCGAACCGACGGTGCCCTTGTTGGTGGTCTGCCGGTACTCGAACGTGATGTGGCCGGCGGAGGCGGTGACCGATTCGTCGATCCCGTCCTCGTCGCCGACCTGGTCGACGCCGGTGATGAGCACGTCCCTCATGGTCACCTTCAGGAAGTCTTTCTGACCGGCGCCGGCATGACGCGACGTGAGGAAGGCCTGCTTCACGTGACGCCCCGCCGCGGCCAGCGAAGCCAGGACCGGGGACGCCTTGTCGTACAGGTGGGTGAACGTGAACTGGCCAGGCGTCGCACGAGCGACGCCACCACCACCGCTGCCTGCGTGCTCCGGAGCTGACAGCCCCCAGGACCAGGAGAGCACCTCGATCTCGCCCTTGTGGTCCTTGTGGGTGGACTCGCCGTCGACGCCGTCGAACGTGATGAAGTGATCCATAGCCATGGAAGCCTCCGATCAATCGGGTGTCGAACAGCGTACTTTCGGTTGACCGTGATCGCCAGCCTTGCGTAGGCGAAGGTGGCGCTCTGGCCGGTGCACTAGTCTGGCCGGGACACTGGAGCGACACGAAGGAAACGGTGGTGGGATGACCGGCGGAGAGGTAGCGAGCCTGCTCGGCGCGATCGCCGGGCTCATCGCTGCGCTCGCGCTGCTCATCGGCGCGGTGTGGCTCGCGATGTTGCTGCATGGGCTCTCAGGCTCGGTCAAGGAGCTCACTGCCACCCTGAACGGGCTGAACACGGGCGTCGCCGACGCCATGCCCGAGGTCAAACGCCTCGTGATAGCGGCCAACGGGGAGCTGGAGAAGGTCGGTGTGGTCACCGACGACGTCGCGAAGCTCTCCGGCCATGCGAGCGCCGTCGCGAACGACGCGTCGCAGCTGTCCGGCCTGATCACGTCGACGATCGCGAAGCCGCTCGTCAAGCTGTCCGCGTTCTCGTACGGCGTCCGCCGCGCGGTCAACTCGCTGAAGAAGAGTCGCTGACATGCGCCGGGTGGTGTGGTTCGCGGTAGGCGCGACGGTGGCTGTCGTCGTCGTCGTCGCAGGGACGCGGCTGCTGCGCAAGGCGACGCCAGCCGGCTTCCGCGAGCAGGTCAACCAGACGTCCGCGGACCTGGGCCAGCGCGCATCGACGTTCGTGCACACCCTCACGACAGCCATGGCTGAGCGTGAGGCGGAGCTTCGTGACGCGCTCGGGATCTCCGACGCCGAGGCTACGGAGCGGCTCGCCGCCGCCCCTGCACGCCGCGCCGCGTCCTAGGCGCACCCAGACCCGACACGTAAGGAACACAACAGGAATGAAGACCGCCGAGATCCGGCGTCGTTTCATCGACTTCTTCGCGCGCCACGACCACACGATCGTGCCGAGCGCGTCCCTGCTCTACAACGACCCGACGCTGCTGTTCGTCAATGCGGGCATGGTCCCGTTCAAGCCCTACTTCACCGGCGCCGAGCCCGCCCCGTACAAGCGGGCGGTCAGCGTCCAGAAGTGCGTCCGCACCCTCGACATCGAAGAGGTCGGCAAGACCACCCGTCACGGCACCTTCTTCCAGATGAACGGCAACTTCGCGTTCGCCGACTACTTCAAGAAGGAAGCCATCGAGTTCGCCTGGGAGCTGGTCACCGGCTCCGTCGACGACGGCAACTACGGCTTCGACCCCGACAAGATCTGGGTCACCGTCTACCTCGACGACGACGAGGCGATCGCGTACTGGCGCGCCGTCGGCGTGCCCGAGCAGCACATCCAGCGTCGTGGCCTCAAGGACAACTACTGGCACATGGGCGTCCCCGGCCCGGGCGGTCCGTGCTCGGAGATCTACGTCGACCGTGGGCCGGAGTTCGGCCCCGAGGGCGGTCCGATCGTCGACGAGGACCGCTTCCTCGAGATCTGGAACCTTGTCTTCCAGACCGAGGAGCTGTCGGCGGTGCGCGCGAAGGACGACTTCGACGTGCTACGGCCCCTGCCGAGCAAGAACATCGACACCGGCATGGGCCTGGAGCGCACGGCGTACCTGCTGCAGGGCAAGAGCAACATGTACGAGATCGACGAGATCTTCCCCGTCATCGAGCGCGCCGCGGAGATCGCCGGCAAGGCGTACGGGTCGGATCCCGGCGACGACGTCCGGCTCCGTGTCGTCGGCGACCACATCCGCTCGTCGCTGATGCTGATGACCGACGGTGTCTCGCCCGGCAACGAGGCGCGGGGATACGTGCTGCGGCGCCTGCTGCGGCGCTCGCTGCGTTCGATGCGCCTGCTGGGTGTGGACGCTCCCGTGGTGACCGACCTGCTGGGGGTGTCCAGGGAGCTCATGCACATCTCGTACCCGGAGATTGAAGAGCAGTGGACCCGGGTCTCGCAGATCGCCGAACGTGAGGAGGCGGCGTTTGGTCGCACCCTCACCGACGGCACGAAGCTGTTCGACCTGGCCGTCAAGGACGCGCGCCTCACGAACGCGACCGTCCTGTCGGGCGACCGGGCGTTCGCGCTGCACGACACGTACGGCTTCCCGATCGACCTCACCCTCGAGATGGCGTCCGAGCAGGGCCTCGACGTCGACCAGGCGGGCTTCCGTGCCCTGATGGCCGAGCAGAAGGCGCGTGCGAAGGCCGACGCGAAGGCGAAGAAGGGCGGCGCCGCGTCGACCGAGGCGTACACCGAGCTGCGGAAGACGGGGGAGACGCGTTTCCTCGGCTATGCCGACCTCGCGGCGGAGTCGCCGGTGCTCGGCATCGTGTCCGGCGGCCGGCTCGTACAGTCGGCTCAGCAGGGCGACACCGTCGAGGTCGTGCTGGCGGCGACGCCGTTCTATGCGGAGTCGGGCGGCCAGGACGCCGACGCGGGCCAGCTGTTCGGTACAGGCCTGGCGATGGACGTCGTGGACGTGCAGAAGCCGGTGCCCGGCCTGTACGTGCACACGGTCACCCTCACTGACGGCCAGCTCGCTGTCGGCGACACCGTCCAGGCACAGGTGGACGCGGTCGCGCGTCTCGGCGCGTGCCAGGCCCACTCTGCGACCCACGTGGTCCACGCGGTGCTGCGCGAGCTGCTCGGCCCGACAGCGACCCAGGCGGGCTCGTACAACAAGCCGGGTTACCTGCGCTTCGACTTCTCGTCGGCCGCCGGTCTCTCCGCGGGGATGCGCGAGGAGCTCGAGGGGAAGTCCAACGACGCGATCCGCGCCGACCTCGCCGTGACCACGCGCGAGCTGCCGCTCGACGAGGCCAAGTCCCTCGGGGCGATGGCGATGTTCGGCGAGAAGTATTCCTCGGTGGTGCGCATGGTCGAGATGGGTGGCCCGTGGTCGCGCGAGCTCTGCGGCGGTACCCACGTCGAGCGGTCCACGCAGATCGGGCTGCTCAGCCTGCTGGGCGAGCAGTCCGTCGGTGCCGGCGTGCGTCGTGTCGAGGCCTTCGTCTCGCAGGACGCGTTCGCCCACCTCGCCAAGGAGCGGGCGCTCGTGTCGAACCTGACCGACATGCTCAAGGTCCAGCCCGACCAGCTCGTGGAGCGGATCGAGCGCATGGTGGCCCAGCTCAAGACCGCCGAGAAGACGATAAACGACCTGAACGCGGCGAAGGCCCTGTCGCAGGCCGGGGACCTCGTCGGCAAGGCCATCGACGTCGAGGGCGTCAAGGTCCTGACAGAGCGCGTGTCCGTGTCAGCCAACGACGTACGGACGCTGGCTCTCGACCTGCGCGCACGACTCGGGTCCGACTCCGTGGTCTGCCTCATCGGTGGCCCGGACGATCACCCGGCGCTCGTCGTCGCCACGGGTGACGGTGCGCGGGCCAAGGGCATCGGCGCCGGAAGCCTGGTCGGTGTCGCCGCGCCGGAGATCGGCGGCCGCGGCGGCGGCAAGGACGACTTCGCGCAGGGTGGCGGGACGAACGGGGCTGCAGCGTCGGCCGCGTTCGACGCCGTCGTCCGCGCCGTCCGTGAGAAGGCACGGGCCTGATTATCGAACCCATGTCGACCGGGGTGCGTCTCGCGCTCGACCTCGGCAGCGCGAGGATCGGGGTCGCCGCGTGCGACCGCGAAGGGCTCCTCGCGTACCCCGTGACGACCCTGGCCGCGAAGCCCGAACCCCTGACGGAGATCCGCCGGCTCGTCGACGAGTACGAGCCGACGGCTCTCGTCGTCGGGTTGCCGCGGGACCTCGCGGGTCGGGACGGGATCGCGGCACAGGCAGTACGTGTCCGGGCTGCCCTGATCGCCGCAGCCGTGGGGGTTCCGGTGTTCCTGGCCGACGAGCGGATGACCACTGCGACGGCCGCCGCACGGCTGCGCGCGGCCGGCCACACTGCCCGTAGTGGGCGCTCGGTGATCGACCAGGCCGCGGCAGTGGCTATCTTGGAGGGCGTCCTGGACGCTGAACGCGCTGGGCGAGCCACGTTCGAACGGGTGCACGGCGCCCAGGAGGAGGAGACGTGAGCGACCTGTTCGACGAGGACGGCAAGGTCGACAGCTCGGAGGTGTTCCGCCGTGTCCGAAGCGGTCTCGCGGTGCTCCTGGCGCTCGCGGTGCTCGTGGGTGGCGGCTGGTTCGCCGCGACGAAGGGCTACGAGAAGTACCTCGACTGGCGCCAGACCGACGACTACATCGGCGCCGGCAAGGACGACATCCCGATCACCGTCCCTGCAGGCGCGAGCCTCACCGAGATCGGGAGCATCCTCGTCAAGGCCGACGTCGTACGCTCCTCGAAGGCGTTCAAGAACGCCGCCGCGAAGGAGCCCAAGTCCACGTCGATCCAGCCGGGCACGTACAAGCTCAAGACCCACCTGCCGGCCTCCACGGCGATCGCGATGCTCATCGACCTCCACAACAAGGTCGTCAAGCGGGTCGTGGTCCGCGAAGGGTTGCGGATCACCGCCGCGGTGAAGGTGCTCGCCAAGGGGACGGGACTCACAGAAGACCAGTTCACTGCGGCGCTGAAGGACCCGACGAAGCTCGGCCTTCCGGCGTACGCCGCGAACAGCCCCGAGGGGTTCCTCTTCCCCGACAGCTACGAGGTCGCGGACGCGCCGGACGCGCTCACCGTCCTCAAGGGCATGACAGCCGAGTACACGCAGGTCGCAGGCTCCCTGAACCTCGAGAGCCGGGCTACGGCGCTGGGTCTGACCCCGCTCCAGGTGCTCACGGTCGCCAGCCTCATCGAGGCCGAGGTGAACCGTGCCGAGGACCGGTCGAAGGTGGCCCGCGCGATCTACAACCGGCTCCAGGGCAAGACGGAGAACGGTCAGGTCATGAAGCTCCAGCTGGACTCGACGGTCGTCTACGCGAACAACCTCGAGGGCAAGCTCACCACCACCAACGAGCAGCGTGCGCTCAAGTCGCCGTACAACACGTACGTCGTCGACGGCCTGCCTCCCGGCCCCATCAACGCCCCCGGCAAGGCGGCGGTGGAGGCCGCGCTCAACCCGGCCGACGGCGACTGGATCTACTGGGTCGTCGTGAACCCGGAGAGCGGCGAGACCAAGTTCGGCGCCACCCTGGCCGAGCACGAGAAGAACGTTGCCCAGTTCCAGGCCTGGTGCCAGGCGAACAAGGGCAAGTGCTGACGGTGCGCAGGTGCGCCGTCCTGGGCTCGCCCATCGAGCACTCGCTCTCCCCGGCGATCCACGCGGCGGCGTACCAGCACCTCGGGCTCGACTGGACATATGGGCGGCACGCGGTCGTCGCTGACGAGCTCGCGGACTTCGTCGCCGAGCTGGACGACTCGTGGCGCGGGTTGTCCTGCACGATGCCTCTCAAAGAGGCGATCGTACGACTGGGGCAGCCTGACGACATCGTGACGACCCTCGGCGTCGGCAACACGCTGGTCTTCGACGGTCACCCCGCGGACCCGGCGACCACGCGGGTCCGTAACACCGACGTCCTGGGGCTGGAGGCGGCGCTGGTCGCTGCCGATGCCAAGGGCGCGACGACCGCGATGATCCTCGGCAACGGGGCGACGGCGCGCTCCTGTCTGGCCGCTCTGTCGCGCTTGGGAGTGGGGCGGGTCCTCGTGCTCGCCCGGGATCCGAGGAAGACGGCGTCCCTGGCGGTCCTCGGCGAGCAGCTCGGGGTCGTGGTCTCCCACCAGCGGCTCGGCGGGTCCGTACCTGCCGTGGACATCGCCGTCTCGACGGTGCCTGCCGACGCGCAGCGGCCACTCGCTGACGACGTGGCTGCCTCGGCACGCCTCGTCTTCGACGCGATCTACGACCCCTGGCCGACGCCTGTGGCGCTCGCGGCCCAGAAGCGGGGCCGGGCAGTCGTCCTGAACGGTCTCGACCTGCTGGCCTGGCAAGCCGTCTTCCAGGTGGAGCTGTTCACGGGCGAGACGGTGCCCGTCGACGTCTTGCTCGACGCGGCACGCAAGGCACTCGCCGCTCGGGCGTGACAGACTTCCGCCATGCTCCGATACCTGACCGCCGGAGAGTCGCACGGGCCGGCACTGGTCGCGACGATCGACGGCCTTCCTTCCCACGTACGCGTCACCACTGACGACATCCGTCGCCAGCTCGCCCGCCGTCGGCTCGGTGTGGGTCGCGGCGCCCGGATGGCCTTCGAGGCCGACGAGGTGACGATCCTCGGCGGCGTCCGGCACGGCGAGACCCTGGGGTCGCCGATCGCGATCCAGGTCGGCAACACCGAGTGGCCCAAGTGGGAGCAGGTCATGTCGGCCGACCCGGTCGACCCGGAGACGCTCGCAGGTCTTGCCCGCAACGCCCCGCTGACCCGCCCGCGACCGGGCCATGCGGACCTCGCCGGGATGCAGAAGTACGACTGGGACGAGGCCCGCCCGATCCTCGAGCGCGCGTCGGCTCGTGAGACGGCCGCCCGCGTCGCTCTGGGTGCCGTGGCCATGAAGTTCCTCGAGCAGGCCTGCGGCATCACCGTGCTGAGCCACGTCGTGGCACTCGGTACGGTCTCGGCCCCCGCAGACTCGTACCCGACGATCGCCGACCTGAACGCGATCGACGCCGATCCGACGCGCTGCCTCGACGCCACCACGAGCCAGGCCATGCAGGTCGAGGTCGCTGCCGCGCAGAAGGACGGCGACACCCTGGGCGGCGTCGTCGAGATCCTCGCCTGGGGCCTGCCTCCGGGCCTCGGCTCACACACGATGGGGGACCGTCGCCTCGATGCGCGGCTCGCCGGCGCGCTCATGGGTATCCAGGCGATCAAGGGCGTCGAGGTGGGCGACGGGTTCGCGTTGGCGGCCAGCCGTGGCTCGGCAGCGCACGACGAGATCCTGCCGTCCCCTGGGGGCCCGCGCCGCGGGTCGCACCGCTCCGGCGGCACCGAGGGCGGGATGAGCACGGGTGAGATGCTGCGCGTTCGGGCGGCGATGAAGCCCATCGCGACGATCCCGAGGGCGCTGCGCACGATCGACGTCTCGTCCGGCGGCGAGGCCGCGGCCCACCACCAGCGCTCCGACGTCTGCGCTGTACCGGCCGCGGGTGTCGTGGCCGAGGCGATGGTCGCGCTGGTGCTCGCGGAGCTGGTGCTCGAGAAGTTCGGCGGTGACTCGCTGGGTGAGGTCAAGGGGTCGTACGAGCGGTACCTGGCCCGCCTCGACGAGCGCGGTCTCCGGACAGCTCCGTGACGCCCCGGCTCGTCGTCGTCGGCATGCCGGCCTCGGGCAAGTCGACTGTCGGACAGCAGGTGGCCACCTCGCTGGGCGTGCCCTTCGTGGATGCGGACCAGGTCATCGAGGAGCGCACCGGCAAGCTGATCCGCGAGATCTTCTCCGACGACGGCGAAGAGGCCTTCCGTGCGATCGAGGAGAGGGTCGTCCTTGAGACCCTGACGGGCGACGGCGTCGTCTCTCTCGGCGGGGGAGCGGTGCTGTCGGCGACGATCCGTGATGCGCTGCGCGGCGTTCCCGTCGCGTGGCTCGAGGTGAGTGTGGCGACCGCGACCCGCAGGGCAGGGCTCAACCGGCTGCGACCGTTGCTGCTCGGCGACGTGAGGGCGCGGATGGCGGCCCTCCTCGAGGAGCGTCGCCACCTGTACGAGGGCGTGGCCTCGATCCGGATCTCGACGGAACGCACCACACCGGCCGCGCTCGCGGAGGCGATCGTCGCGGCCCTGAGGGAGAAGGACGCATGAACGACACGATCCATGTGCATGCGGAGGAGCCGTACGACGTGACGGTGTCTCACGGGTGCCTGGAGACGCTGCCGGAGCTGACGGGCGGCCGCCGGGTCGCACTCGTACATGGCGCGTCCCTCGGGGAGCTTGCTCGGCGGGTCGGCGCAAGCCTCGGGGAGGCGACGCTGCTCCTCGACGTACCCGACGGCGAGACGGCGAAGACGCCGGAGACGCTCGTGGCCTGCTGGGACAGGCTGGCGGCCGCCGGCTTCACCCGCAGCGACGTCGTCGTGGGTCTCGGGGGAGGGTCGACCACCGACCTGGCGGGCTTCGTCGCCGCATCGTGGTTGCGAGGTGTGCGGTACATCTCGGTGCCGACGACTGTCCTCGCGATGGTCGACGCAGCGGTCGGAGGCAAGACCGGCATCAACCTGTCGGCGGGCAAGAACCTCGTCGGCGCTTTCTACGAGCCGGCCGCCGTCCTGTGCGACCTGTCGCTGCTCGACACACTCTCTGCGGCTGAGGTGTCGTCGGGTCTCGCGGAGATCGTGAAGGCCGGGTTCATCTCCGACGAGCGGATCACGACGATCGTGGGCGACGATCCCCGAGCCGCGGCCGACGTGACGAGTGACGCCCTGGCCGAGCTCGTACGACTCAGCATCCAGATGAAGGCCGACGTCGTCTCCGTCGACCTGCGGGAGCGTACGGGCGCGGGCGAGGACATCGGCCGCGAGTCGCTCAACTACGGCCATACGCTCGGTCACGCCATCGAGAAGTACGAGCACTTCGGCATCCGCCACGGCGAGGCAGTGAGCATCGGCATGGTGTACGCGGCCGAGCTCGCCCACCGGCTCGGGCTGCTCGACGCCGATGCCGTCGCCCTGCACCGCGAGCAGCTGGCGTCCGTCGGTCTGCCGGTCACGTACAGCAGGGCGGCGTGGTCCGACCTGCGCGCCACGATGTCGCTGGACAAGAAGTCCCGCGGTGCCACGCTCCGCTTCGTCCTGCTCGCCGGCCTGCGGCACCCGGTGATCATCGAAGGGCCATCCGAGGAAGTGCTCGAGGATGCGTACAACGCGATCGCGTAAATCCCAGCCTCGGCCCGGAGAGAGTGCGCCGAGAGCGGCAGCGACAGTGTGTACGAAGCCGCATGGCCGCCCGGCTTCGCGCGGGCGGCTCTCTGCGCCGTGAGCTGCCGCACTCGGGTGCTCCCTCCGGTGCTGCCTCAATGTTGTGTCGGTAGTCTGCTGCGGTGCCGACCTACGAGACGTACCCCGTCGCTGACCACAGCCCGGTCGACCACGGCATCGTCGTCACCTTGAATCTGAAGGGCGATCAGGCGGTGACCCTGTTGGGGCCGTTCACGGAGGCTGTTGCGCTTGTCGAGCTGGAGAAGCTCGCTCGATTCGGGACGGTGTCGATCGACGTCAGGGACTCCTTGGTGTTGAGGGTGTCAGACCGGGAGCTGATCTTCGTTCACGAGTCCTTCTTCTCGACGTGGTCCGCGCGGGCCGTCGTCGCCACCTACGTCAACAAGGACTCGTGATGTACGTACCTCGTCACTTCGGGATGTCGCCGCAGGAAGCTCGCCGGGTGCTGGCCGACGTACGGTTGGCCGACCTCATCACCGTCGACCCTGAGACGCTCACTCCGGTGCTCACGCCCGTACCGTTCGTGTACGACCCGAGCGTCGGCGAGTACGGCGCGTTCCTGGGCCATCTGGCTCGGCCGAACCCGCAGTGGTCGCACACCGCCCACCCGGCGCTGGTGGTGATGCGCGGCGGCGACGCCTACGTGACGCCGGACTGGTACCCGTCCTTCCACGCGGGCAAGAAGACGGTACCCACGTGGAACTACGAGGTGGTCCAAGCGACCGGTGCCCTGGTGACTCACGCGGAGCCCGAGTGGCTCGAGTCGCACGTCCGGGCGCTCGCGGCCCACCACGACCCTGCCTACGACCTCGACGTCGTCGACCGGACGTCCATCGACGGCATGCTGCGCGCGATCGTCGGCGTCGAGGTCCGGATCTCGTCCGTCGAGGGCAAGTCCAAGCTGTCGCAGAACAAGTCCGTCGACGACATCCACGGGGTGGCGGAGGAGTTGTCGGGCAACGGCCGCGACGACCTCGCGGAGCGGATGCGGTCCGTGTCCGTCCCGTACGCACAGGCCCGTGAGGCAGCCGTCGAGGCCGCCCGGCACACAGCCCGCGACTGAACTCGGGCTGGTTGCCTTCCCGGCATGGTCCGTGGTCGCGACTGGCTATGTTGGGCACATGGCGCAACTACCTCCGCTGACCGACGAAGAGCTCGCTCCCCTCGATGCCTGGTGGCGGGCCAACAACTACCTGACAGTCGGCCAGATCTACCTCATGGCGAACCC
>JAYUEA010000455.1:0-3519 GCA_043739465.1 Propionibacteriaceae bacterium | reverse complement strand
GGTTCGTCACCTCGCGGAACGGAGACGCGATCACCTTGAGCGCAACCGGATAGTCCTGCGCCTCCCAGTCCGTGATCACCTGGGACACCTCCGCCGGGTCGACCGACACGATCACGGCCTCGAGCGTCGTCGTCCGCATCGCGCGAGCGAACGCGACGGCGCGGGCCGTCGGCTTGTTGACCGCGCTGACGAGGATGACGGCGCGCACGCGGCTCGGGAGCGCCGAGTCTGACTTGTCCTCGATCTCGACCTCGTGGGCGACCTTCGTGTAGTGGCGCTTGATGGACTTCATGACGAAGAACATCGCGATCATCGCGATGATCGCGAGGTACGCGCCGTGGGTGAACTTGGAGATCAGCACGATGACCAGGACCACGCCGGTGAACGTGAGGCCGATGGCGTTGATGATGCGGCTGCGCTTCATCCTGGTGCGAACCGCGGGGTCGGTCTCGGTCTTCAGGTGACGCGTCCAGTGGCGCATCATTCCGGTCTGGCTCACGGTGAAGGACACGAAGACGCCGACCACGTACAGCTGGATCAGCGCGGTGACCGAGGCATTGAACGCGAGGACGAGTCCCACAGCGACCAGGGCTAGGGCCACGATGCCGTTGGAGTACGCGAGACGGTCGCCGCGCGTGTACAGCGCGCGTGGCAGGTAGCCGTCCTTGGCCAGGATCGACCCGAGCACCGGGAAGCCGTTGAACGCCGTGTTCGCGGCCAGCACGAGGATCAGGAGGGTGACGAGCATCATCGCGTAGAACGCCGGAGGGAAGCCGTGGAAGACAGCTGCCGCCAGCTGGGCCATGACCGTCGGGGCCTCGCCCTCGACGCGAACGCCGTCCTTGACGAAGTACGCACCCCCGTGGGGGTCGAGGAGCTTCGTCCCGGTGAGGTTCGCCAGCGTGAGGATCCCGATGAGCATCGACACGGCGATGCCGCCCAGCAGTGCGAGGGTGGTGGCTGCGTTCTTCGACTTGGGCTTCTGGAACGCCGGTACGCCGTTCGAGATCGCCTCGACACCGGTGAGCGCTGCACAGCCGGAGGAGAAGGTCCGCGCCAGGAGCGCGACCGCTGCCAGTCCCGCGAATGCCGTGTACGAGGGATCGGCCACGGCCTCGTACGAGCTCGTCTCCGTCTGCAGGTTCTGGCCGAGCACCAGGATCCTGAACAGCCCCCACAGGATCATGACGATGACGCCGATCATGAACAGGTAGGTCGGGACCGCGAAGACGCCGCCCGACTCCCGCACCCCACGCAGGTTCATGGCCATCAGGATCAGAATCACCGCCGCGGCCCACAACCCTGCGTTGCCGGGCGTGATCCACGGCACGAAGGCCTTCGCGTTCTGGATGCCCGAGGACACCGACACGGCGACAGTGAGGACGTAGTCGACCAGGAGCGCGCTCGCGACCGTGAGTCCGGCGTTGGGACCGAGGTTGACGGTCGCGACCTCGTAGTCGCCACCGCCTGACGGGTACGCGTGAACCGTCTGCCGGTACGACGCCACCACCACGAGCATGACGAGCGCGACCAGGATGCCGATCTTCCACGAGAACGCGAACGCTGCCATGCCTGCGAGCGAGAGGGTCAGGAGGATCTCGTCGGGCGCGTAGGCCACGCTCGACAGCGCGTCGGAGGCGAACACTGGGAGCGCGATGCGCTTGGGGAGGAGAGTCTCCCCCAACTGGTGGCTGGCCAGCTTCCTGCCGATGACGATCCTCTTGAATGCTTCCGACAGATTCACGGTGACGACAATACGACCCTTGTCGTCGGATACCCGCCGACGCCGGTAGCGTGGTCCCGTTCACAGCGGTTCGTCAGTGGAGGTCCAGTGCACTACGTGATCATGGGGTGCGGCCGAGTCGGGTCGAGCCTGGCCCACAGCCTCGAGGCGCGTGGATACACGGTGGCCGTCATCGACGTCGACGTTGACGCGTTCCGCCGACTGGGCACTCAGTTCCACGGCACCACGGTGAAGGGCGTCGGGTTCGACCGCGACGTGCTGCTGGCCTCCGACATCGAGCACGCCGACGGCTTCGCGGCCGTCTCCAGCGGCGACAACTCCAACATCCTGGCCGCGCGCGTCGTGCGCGAGAGCTTCGGCGTCGAGAACGTGGTCGCCCGCATCTACGACCAGGGCCGAGCAGCCGTGTACGAGAGGCTCGGCATCCCCACCGTCGCCACCGTGCGCTGGACCGCCGACCAGGTGCTGCGCCGCATGGTTCCAGGGGGCGTCGCAGGCCTGTGGCGTGACCCGTCGGGCGCGGTCATGCTCTGCGAGGTCCCATGCCATCCGGGCTGGATCGGGCACCGGGTCTCCGCCATCTCCGCCCATGCGCGCACGCCGATCCCCGCCCTCACGAGGTACGGGAACGCGATGCTCGTCACCGACTCCACCGTCCTGCAGTCGGGCGATGTGGTCTACGCGATGGTCGAGTCAGAGCGTCTCCACGACGTCCAGGCCAGCGTGTCCGTCCCGCCGATCGAGCACTGAGGAGAACCATGCGCGTCACGATCGCCGGGGCCGGCAACGTCGGCCGCTCCATCGCCAAGGAGCTCATCGCCAACGGGCACCACGTGCTCCTCATCGACCGTGAACCGGGAGCCATCAAGCCCGCATCGGTCCCCGAGGCCGAGTGGCTCCTCGCCGACGCCTGCGAGCTGGACTCGCTCGCTGAGGCCCGCCTCGACACCAGCGACGTATCCATCGCGGCCACCGGCGACGACAAGGCGAACCTTGTCCACTCGCTGCTCGCGAAGACCGAGTTCGGCGTGCCGCGCACGGTAGGTCGGGTCAACCACCCCGGCAACGAGTGGTTGTTCGACGACATGTGGGGCGTGGACGTGGCGGTGTCGACTCCCCGACTGATGTGCGCTCTCGTCGAGGAGGCCGTGACCGTGGGCGACCTCGTCCGCCTCATGACGTTCCAGAAGGGTCGTACGAACCTCGTCGAGATGACGCTGCCTGAGAGCTCGCCGACCGTCGGCAGGCGCATCGGCGACATCACCTGGCCAGGCGAGACGGTGCTGTCCGCGATCATCCGGGACGGCCGGGGCATGGCTCCCGACCGCGACGGCGCACTGGAGGCCGGCGACGAACTGCTGTTCCTCATCGACCCCGACCACGAGGGGGAGCTGTCGCGGTTCCTGTCCCCGCGCGACACCTTGGCGACCCGGCCGCAGGATCTCGACCACAGGGCCAGGGTGGTGCCGGATCCCCCCACTGTCGGGTCCGAGCCGAAGCCACCCGCTGTAGCACCCGCGCCGTTGAAGGTGCTGGACGAGCACGCGGCGAAGGTCGATGCGCCGCCTGCACCAGCACCAGCACCCGCAGCCGCGCCGGCGTCGGCCGACGAGCCGGACCTGCCCTTCGAGGAGTGATCCCGTCGGCGGTCGCGATCAGGCGGCGAGCTCGTACGAGGGGTTGAAGATCACGCGTCGACCGTCGGAGATCGTCAGCGTGCCCCAGACGTCGACTGTGCGCCCCACGTCGATCCCCGGGATCAGCCGACGACCCAT
>JAYUEA010000454.1:0-3528 GCA_043739465.1 Propionibacteriaceae bacterium | reverse complement strand
TCATGGCCTCGAGGCCGGCGTCGTAGTTCGGGAAGAAGTACGCCTGGATCTCGCGCACCTCCGGCAGCCGGTGCACATTGACCCACGCCTCGGTGATGATGCCGAGACGACCCTCCGAGCCGATCACCATCTCCCGTACAGACGGTCCCGACGAGCTCGACGGCAGCGCGCGCAGCACGAGCACCTGGCCGTTCATCACCATGCGCAGCCCGCGGGTGACGTCGGCGATGTCGCCGTACTTGTCCGACTGCATGCCGGACGACCGCGTCGCGATCCAGCCGCCCAGCGTCGACCACATGAACGAGTCGGGGAAGTGGCCGAGCGTCCAGCCCTTCGCGTTGAGCTGGACCTCCATGTCCGGGCCGAGCACGCCGGCCTGGATCAGCGCGAGCCCTGCGGCGTCGTCGATCTCGAGGACCTTGTTCATCCGGCCGAGGTTCACGCTGACGACCTGGCGCACCTCACCTGGCACGGCCTCCAGGGCGCCGACGATGTTCGAGCCGCCGCCGTAGGGGATGACGACCGCGTCGGCCGCGCACGCCGCGTCCACGATCGCGACAACGTCGGCCTCGGAGCCGGGGTAGACGACGACGTCGGGTACGCGGCCGAGCTGGCCGCGACGTACACGCACCAGGTCGCGGACACCGCGCCCGAACGCGTGGACGACTCGCATCTCGTCGTCATCGACCACGTATTCCTCGCCCAGCGCCCCGACCAGCGTGGCGCGCAGGGAGGCCGACAGAGCCGACGAAGGCACGTCGAGGGAGTCGAACGTACGCACGCGTGGCGCAGGCTTGGTGACGTCGACGCCGAGCACCTTGAGCACGAACGGTGCGAACTTGGGCTTGTCGGCGAACGAGAACTCGGTGCCCTCGGCGCCCCAGCCCCACCACTTCTGCTGCTTCACGGAGGCGGGCCCGACTCGCCGGAAAGACTTCTCGCTCATGTGCGGTCCTTGCCAGCGGGCTTGCCGCCATCGTCGGTAGATACATGCGGTGGTGACACGGGGCTCACTGCGGACGGCACCGACGCCTGCCGCAAGGAGACTGCCCGAGCGTAGTCGTCCAGGGTCGGTAAGCCATAGGCCCTAGCGGTTGAATCATGAAGTTGTTGTACGGTCCGGCGCATCCGCTCGTTGAACTGCCGGGCGATCTCGCCGGGCGCGGGAGTGAGCGGGTGGCCGATCACGACATGCACCTCGGGCCGGCCACGCGGGAGGTGGCCCTGCCCGTACGGCCAGGCGGCGAACGCCCCGACCAGCGCGATCGGCACGGCAGGCGCGTTGTGCGAGATGCAGAGTGCTGCGACACCCGGGGTGAACGGCCCCATGGCGCCCGTGCGCGACCTCGTACCCTCCGGGAAGATCAGCAGCGGCACCCCGTCGGTCAGCAGCAGCTTGGACAGGCCCTTGCGGGTGCGCAGGCCGCGGCGCTCGATGGGGTACGTGTTCGCGACGAGGGCTGTAGACAGCGACTTGATCTTCGACGCGTAGAAGTAGTCGGCGGCGGCGCCCGTCGCGAGGAACTTCGTGAGCCGGCGAGGCAGCGAGCCCACGATCAGCGGCGCGTCGAGGTGGGACGAGTGGTTCGCGACGACGACGAACGGCGCCTCGAGGCCCTCGATGTTCATCAGGCCGTGGACGTTCACCGTCAGGATGCGCCAGATGAACGGCTTGAGGAAAAGCTCCTGCGATACGAAGCGGACCCCGGCGAACAGGTCCGACTGGTAGCGGCCGCGGTCGATCTCAGCCATTCAGTGACTCGTCCGCGAGTTGGACAGCTTGCGCGAGGCCCAACGGATCACGGATCGGGGCGTGTGCCGACCGACCCAGTATGCGGTGCTCCAGCGCTTGGTCGGCACCGAGATCACCTTGCCCTTGGCGTGGTCGTCGAGAGCCTCCTTGGCGAGCTCGTCCGAGTCCATCCAGACGATGTCGGGGAGCTTCGAGGCGTTGATGCCGGCACGCTGGTGGAACTCGGTGCGGACCCAGCCGGGCAGTACGGCGGTGACCTTCACGCCCGTGCCGCGCAGCTCGTTGGCGAGGCCCTCGGTATAGGTGTTGACCCAGGCCTTCACGGCCGAGTAGTTGCCGGTCGTGATGATGCCGGAGGACGACCCGATGTTGATGATCGACCCGTGGCCGCGCGCGACCATGGCGCGTCCAGCGGCGCCGGACAGGATCAGTACGGCCAGGCACATGACGTCGAGCGCCTTCTCCTGGATGGAGAAGTCCTTGTCGAGCAGCGAGGCGTGGATGCCGAAGCCGGCGTTGTTCACGAGCATCTCGATCGGGTGCTCCGTGCACTCGATTCGGTCGGCGACGCGGAGCACATCGGCCCGTACGGCCAGGTCGGCGGTGATGGTCTCGACGTCGCGGCCGTAGGTCTCGTGGATCTGTTCTGCGACCTGATCGAGGCGCGCGCTGTCCCGGGCTACGAGGACGAGATCCCACCCACGGGACGCCAACTCGACGGCAAAGGAATGACCGATGCCGGCCGTACCTCCGGTCACCAGGGCGAGAGCCATAGCAGTCACGCTACGACACCAGGTGGGCCGTGTCGAAGCGCCAACACCGGCTCATAGGAGGTTTGTTGTTTCCTCGACAAAGAATGCACTCCGGTTTGTGGTATTCCCACAGACTCCGCGGGCTGAACCGACGGCGAGGCGAGCGGCCTCGATGTCATGAGTAGCCTAGGCCCGTGAGTTGGCTCTACGGATCTGAGCAGGAACGGCCCTGGTTCCACATCAGGTCGTACGGGGTGGGCACCAGCGAGCTCGTCGCCGGTGTCTCCTTGGTGATGATGGTGGTGTACGCAATCTCGCCGGTCTTCGTGACCGCGCTGGCGCTGCAGCCTGCCATGGTGATGCAGCGCGGGTACGTCTGGCAGGTGCTGACGTGGCCGCTGTTCGCCGTTCCTGGTCTGGGGGGAATCTTCGACGCCGTCGTGCTCTGGCTCATGGGCCGTCAGGTCGAACGCGAGCTCGGCAAGCGGCGCTTCGGCTGGATGCTGGTCGCTCTTGTGGTCGGGGAGTCCGTGCTAGCGCTCCTTCTCGCCCTCGCCTTCCGGGCGAACGCTCCGATCCTCGCTGGGCTCAGCAGTCTCGCCACGGTGATCGTGCTCATCGTCATCGCCGAGAGCCCGCGGATGCCGTTCTTCTTCCGCATCCCCGCGTGGGTGATCGGACTGGTTATCATCCTGATCCCGTTCTTGTCATCCCTGGCGTCGCGCGACTGGCTCGGCCTGCTCCACCTGGTGCTGAGCCTCGCCCTGGCGGCGATCATCGCGAAGTTCGCCGGGATGCTGTCGCGGTACGCGTTCATCCCGGGGCACATGATCACCGGCCAGCCCCGCGTCCGTACGCGCAAGGCCAGTCGTCGCTCCGGCCAGGACGCGACAGTCGTGCAGGGTCCCTGGACCACGTACGATCCGCCGGCCCGCGAGGACGCCGAGATGGACGCCCTGCTCGACAAGATCATGGCCAGCGGCCTCGACTCGCTGACGCCGAAGGAGCGCAAGCGCCTCGAGG
>JAYUEA010000453.1:0-3528 GCA_043739465.1 Propionibacteriaceae bacterium | reverse complement strand
TTCGGCCCATACCCGCGACCTAGGGTCATCCGGCTCGTACGGTTCGTGGCGACGACCTGGCTGTACAAACCCGCGGGCTTCTCGAAGCCGGGCGTGCTGGCCCGCGACCGGCGTACGTGTGCGTTCTGCGGCGGCCACGCCACCACCGTCGACCACCTGCGCCCCACGTCCAAGGGCGGCGCGAACTCGTGGCTCAACTGCGTCGCCGCCTGCCAGTCGTGCAACGGCCGCAAGGCCAACAGGACCCCTCATGGCGCGGGCATGAAGCGGCTTCACTGCACGCCGTACGTGCCTCGCGTCATCGACCTGATCACCGCCGCCTGACGCGGTCGGCCTCCGCGCCGACCCCGTCGGTCGGGCCTCAACCCTTCCCTCCGACCTGCGTCGTACCTACTCTGTCGCCTGTGAAGATCGCGGCCCTGCTGTCCGGCGTCATGCTGCTGAGTGGCTGCGGGCTGACGTACGCGAGGATGGAGCCTGCTCCGCCCGAGACCACCGTGCCTGCGGCGAGGAGCAGCGCTCCCGCGTCCGTACAGGTGGGTCCTGTGGTCATCACCGGCGTCATGGCGGTTACCGAGAAGCTCTCGGCCAACGCGGACTGCGCCTCGGTCGTTCATCGCCTGACGACGACGACCGGCGACTACGCGGCCGTGGAGCTGATCCCGGATTGCCCCGCCACCACCAACACCCCGCAGAACGGCGACCACGGGTTCTACCCGAAGCCACCGCCGAGGGCCAAGGTCGAGGTGGCGCAGACTCCGGTCGGGACAGCGGCGATCTTCACCAACGAGTACTCGGAGTGCACCAGCAGCTGCTACATCGGCGGCGACGAGGTGGCGCTGCTGACGATCGACGGCACCGTCGTACAGATCACGGCGATGACGGCGCCGGCGAACGGCTCCATGAAGCGCAGCCGCGCCGATCTCGTACAACTCCTGCAGACTCTGCGCCGCGCCTGAGAACACCCCCGCGGACGCGTCAGCCCTCGTAGGGTGACGTACATGGAACAGGTACGTCTCGGACAGTCAGGTCTTCGCGTCTCGCGGCTCGCGCTGGGGTGCATGAGCTTCGGCGACGCCTCGCGCGGCGGCCATCCGTGGGTGCTGGACGAGGACACGGCGCAGGGCTTCTTCGAGCAGGCGGTCGAGCTCGGCATCACGTTCTGGGACACCGCCAACGTCTACTCCGGCGGCAGCTCCGAGGAGTTCACCGGCCGCGCGATGCGCAAGTACTCGACGCGCGAGCAGATCGTGCTGGCCACCAAGGTCCACGGCCACATGCATGACGGGCCCGGTGGCTCCGGCCTGTCGCGGAAGGCGATCCTCGAGAACATCGACGCGTCGCTGAAGCGACTGGGCACCGACTACGTCGACCTGTACCAGATCCACCGCTTCGACCCGGCGACACCGATCGAGGAGACGATGGAGGCCCTGCACGACGTCGTACGCGCCGGCAAGGCCCTCTACATCGGCGCCTCGAGCATGTGGGCGTGGCAGTTCGCGAAGATGCAGCACATCGCCCAGCTCAACGGGTGGACCGAGTTCGTCTCGATGCAGGACCAGTACAACCTCATGCAGCGCGAGGAGGAGCGCGAGATGTACGGGCTGTGCGCCGATCTGGGCGTCGGGGCGATCCCGTGGAGCCCGCTGGCTCGCGGTCGCCTGACGCGGCCGTGGGGGAGCGACACCACGCGCGACGGCTCCGACCAGATGATGCGTCACTACGGCGAGGCCGACGCGGCTGTCGTAGGGGCGGTCGAGAAGGTCGCCGCCGCACGCGGCGTGCCGATGGCCCAGATCGCGCTGGCGTGGGTGCTGCGCAACCCGGTGATCACGGCGCCGATCGTCGGAGCGACCAAGCCGCACCACCTGGTCGACGCGGTCGCCGCGCTCGAGATCGAGCTCACCGCCGAGGAGGTCGAGGCGATCGAGAGCCCGTACGTGTCCCGGCCGCCGTCCTACTTCGGGTGATCACGCTCTACCTCCGCGGCCGCCTCGCGACCTCGCGCGAGGCGGTGGAGGAGTTCTTCGCGAGGGCACGGACCACGTACGAGGCGCCGGGCGGCATCACGGGTCGTCTGCAGTGGAGCCTCGACGATCCGGCGTGCTTCGTCGAGGTGTTCGACTACGGGGACAGGGCTGTGTACGAGGCTGACCAGGTCCGGGTCGCGAATGACCCCGCCATGCGCGCACTGCTCGCCGAGTGGCACACACACCTCGACGGCCCGCCGGTTGTCGAGTCGTACCAGGATGCACCTGCCCGGGAGTCGATCCCTGAGCTTGTCGATCCCTGAGCTTGTCGAAGGGTCGTTCGGGTTGGCCGCGCAACTTCTCCAGGGCGTTCATGTCGACCGCGTCCTCAGCGCACGGACTCGCGGGGCTTCAACGCGTACGTGCTCTCGTGCCCCACGACGAGAGCGGCGTCGAGGGTGATCGTCAGGGGCTGGTCCGGGGTCTGGCCGCCCACGCGCTCGAGGAGCAGGCCTGCCGCCTGGTGTGCGAGCTCCTCCACAGGCTGCTCGATGAAGGTCGGCCGGGGTCGGATGAGGTGGGCCAGGGCGCCGTTGTCGAACCCCACCAAAGCGGGCGGGTCCGTCTCGCGGCAGATCTCGTTGAGCGCGATGGTCGCCCCCAGAGTCAGCTCGTAGTTGGCGCAGACCACAGCGGTGGGGGGCGCACTGAAGTTGAGCTGCCGTCTGAGCCCGGCGTACCCCCCCTCGACGCTGACCTCCTCTGGGGCGGCGAGCTCGGCGCGGGGGAGCAGGCCGGTCCGGAACTCGATCGCGTCGCGGAAGCCGGCCCGACGTTCGCGCATGGGGTACGTGGCGTCGGGTCCTGCGAGCAGCCCGATCTCGGTGTGACCGGCGTCGAGGAGGAGCTCGACCGCGGCAGCGATCGCCTTCCTGTTGTCGACCACGACGGAGTCCAGGCCACCCACGAGACGGTCGACCGCCACGATCGGGACGTCGCGTTGGCGGGCATGCGAGCAGTACGAGCTGTCGTCGCCCACGGGGACGATGACGATCCCGTCGACCATCTTCCCGACCAGGAACCGCACCGCGTCCGACTGCGTGTCCTCGTCGTTGCGGGAGTCGCAGATGATCGTCCCGTACCCGGCTTCGCGCAGCCGTTCCTCCAGACAGGAGACGATCGTCGCGTTGAAGGCGGAGCTGAGATGGTCGAGTACGACGCCCACGGTCATGGAGCGGCGGCTGCGCAGCCCCCGGGCCACGTGGTTGAGCTGGAAGCCGAGGTCCGCGGCCGCGCGCTCGATGAGCTCACGGTTCGGCTCGAGCACGTTCCCGCCGTTGTAGAACTTCGAGATCGTCGCCAGGGATAGGCCCGTGAGCCGCCGGATGTCCTTGTAGGTCGCGATCATCCCGTCCCCTTTGGCGAAACGTTTCGTACGGCGTCACCTTCGCAGTCGGCCCCATGCGTGTCAACACCCCTCCGCCGGGTCACCAGGAGGACGTCGGCCAGCGTGCGCACATGGGGAAAGGCCTCTCAGGCAAGGCGTTCGGGAGGGCCC
>JAYUEA010000452.1:0-10636 GCA_043739465.1 Propionibacteriaceae bacterium | reverse complement strand
GCCACCGTAGGGGGGCTGCTGGGGCATCTGAGGGTTCTGGGGACCCCATGTCGGGTTGCTCATGACCGGTCCCCCTCACCCGTGGTGCCGGCGTCGGTCGACGTGCCTGGCGGACTGTCGGGTGGAGCCACGTCGGACGCAGCCGCAACGGCTGCGGGCACCAGGTCACCGCCGCCCAGGTGGGCGCCGATCATCACCGAGGTGCCGCAGTTGCCGCAGAAAGCCGCGCCCGGCAGCAGCGGCATCTCGCAGCGGCTGCAGAAGGACAGGGTGCCGTCGGCACCGACGCCGGCGTTGCGCGCCTGGAGCTCCAGGGCCGCCTCGAGCAGGCCCTTGTGGAGCACCGTGCGGAGGCGGATCACGAGGACGGCGAGCAGCACGAGCCCGTACAGGATGCTCAGGACGGTGCCGACCGTCGGGTTGGGGACGAAGCTCAGCAGGTAGGTGCCGCCGAAGTAGAGGACCGACGCCAGCATGGCCTCGCCGAGTCCACGGAAGTACCGGTTCGTGAAGCCGTCGTAGCCCTCGCCCAGGCCGGAGAACTCCGCGCAGGCGATGCCGGTCGCGGTGCCGAGCACGAGCGGCTTGACGAAGCCCTCGAGCACCAGCAGCGCCAGCCACGCGCCCCCGTCGGCCCCTGACGAGAAACCGCCCGTGATGAGGGCCCAGTGCTTGACCAGCGTGTCGCCGGTCGCGTACGCGACGCCCGAGATCACGCCGAACGTCAGGCCGTCCATCAGGTCGTCGAACTTCGGACGGCTGGCCAGGAACAGCGGGCCCACTTGACGGATGACCTCTCCGACCACAGGGGCGAGCACACCCGCGACCAGGAAGCCGAGAATGGTCGGGCCGCCGACGCCGATGACGACGGACGGTACGACAGCGTTGCCGCTCATCGCGAGCCACGCCAACGTCCAGGCGATCGCGAGGACGAGGGTCAGGGCGAAGGCAGCACCGGTCACGGTGAGGGGCTCGTCCTCCCAGAGGTTCACGTCGTACAGGTAGACGATGTAGACCACCGGCACGGCGAAGGCGGCGATCATCACCGCGATGGGGACGGCGCCGACGATGGCCGTGAGAGCGACCAGTGCGAGCGTGATCTCCAAGGCCAGCCGGTACGTGTTCGGCCTGGCCGCGACACCGCTCGGCATGATCGTCGAGACCAGCGCGAACGACGCCACCGGCTCATCGGGTTTGACCGCGAAGGATCCCTTGCGGCCACCATCAGAACTCTTGAGATCGCTGCCACAGACATGGCAGAAGTGCGCCACCTCAGGGAGGGAGGTGTTACAGCGCGGACATTCCACGATGATCCCTTTCTGGAGAGTCAAGGTTGGCCGCCCAAGACGGCCTACGGACAGAGTGACGTATCCAGGGGTCGCGCGGAAGGCTGTCCGCCAGTCAGGGCACGTCAGTCGTGCGCTGCGGCCTCGGGCGGTACCGCCTGAAGGCGCCGCCAGGCGTCGTCCACCTGACGTACGAGGTCGGCCTGCGACCCCGAGTTGTCGATCACGATGTCGGCAGCGGCGAGGCGCTCCGCGCGTGAGGCCTGAGCCGCGATCCGCGCCATCGCGGCCTCGGCGTCAACCCCGTCGCGGCCCCGGAGCCGTTCGACCTGGGTGGTCTCGGGGACGTCGACGACGATGACGTGGTCGAACCTCCCCGCCTGGCCGGTCTCGACGAGCAGAGGGATCACGTGCACGACCACGGCGCCATCGGGCGCCTCGGCCTGCAGCGCGGCAGCCCGTTGCCGGACCGCCGGGTGGATGAGCGCCTCGAGGTCATGGCGCGCCGCCGGGTCGGCGAAGACGATGCGGCCCAGAGCCGCACGGTCGAGGGAGCCGTCCGCCGCGAGCACGGCGTCGCCGAAACGGTCGGCGACACGTCGCAGCAGAGGTGTGCCCATGGCAATCACCTCACGGGCGAGCACGTCCGCGTCGATGATCACAGCGCCCCGAGCCGCGAGCAGCGTCGCGACGCTGCTCTTGCCGGAGGCGATCCCTCCCGTCAGGCCGACAACCGACGATGGGCCCCCGCCGGAGCGGAAGCCCATCGTCATGGAGTGCGTGTTCAGCTGTTGCCGCCGGTCAGCTTCTCGCGAAGAGCCTGCAGCGCCTCGTCGGACGCGAGCGAGCCCTCGGCGGGAGCCGCGGAACCGGATGCGTACGTCGCGGTGGTGCTCGCCTCGACAGCAGCCGTGGTCTCGGCCTGCTCGGCCTCCTCCGCCTGCTTCTTGTGAGCCTCCCAGCGCGCGTGCGCCTCGGCGTACTGCAGCTCCCAGGCCTTCTGCTGGTCCTCGTAGCCCGGCTTCCACTCGTTGGTCTCCGGATCGAAGCCCTCGGGGTAGATGTAGTTGCCGGCATCGTCGTAGGACGCAGTCATGCCGTACAGCGCGGGATCGAAGTCGTCGGCCGCGATGTCGATGCCCTCGTTCGCCTGCTTCAACGAGAGCGAGATGCGACGACGCTGCAGGTCGATGTCGATGATCTTGACCATGACGTCGTCGTTCACGGCGACGACCTGCTCGGGGATCTCGACGTGACGCTCGGCGAGCTCGGACACGTGGACCAGGCCCTCGATGCCCTCCTCGACGCG
Source organism: Propionibacteriaceae bacterium (assembly GCA_043739465.1). Classification (GTDB taxonomy): domain Bacteria; phylum Actinomycetota; class Actinomycetes; order Propionibacteriales; family Propionibacteriaceae; genus Fen-668. The sequence continues at coordinate 8,041 of JAYUEA010000452.1, read as the reverse complement.
CACGAACGAGCCGAACGGGACGAGCTTGGTGACCTTGCCCGGCACGATCTGACCGATCTGGTGCGTACGGGCGAACGTCTGCCACGGGTCTTCCTGCGTCGCCTTGAGCGACAGGGAGACACGCTCGCGGTCGAGCTCGACGGTCAGGACCTCGACCGTGACCTCCTGGCCGACCTCGACAACCTCGGACGGGTGGTCGATGTGCTTCCAGCTCAGCTCGGAGACGTGGACGAGACCGTCGACGCCGCCGAGGTCCACGAACGCACCGAAGTTGACGATGCTGGACACGACGCCCTTGCGGATCTGGCCGGCCTTGAGCTGCGTGAGGAAGTTCTGACGCACCTCGGACTGGGTCTGCTCGAGCCACGCACGACGCGACAGCACGACGTTGTTGCGGTTCTTGTCGAGTTCGATGATCTTCGCCTCGAGCTCCTGGCCCACGTACGGCTGAAGGTCGCGCACACGACGCATCTCGACGAGCGACGCGGGCAGGAAGCCACGCAGGCCGATGTCGATGATGAGGCCGCCCTTGACGACCTCGATGACGCGGCCCGTGACGACTCCGTCGGCCTCCTTGACCTTCTCGATCGTGCCCCAGGCGCGTTCGTACTGCGCACGCTTCTTGGACAGGATCAGGCGTCCCTCCTTGTCCTCCTTCTGCTGGACGAGGGCCTCGATCTCATCACCGACGGAGACCACGTCGAACGGGTCTACGTCGTGCTTGATGGAGAGTTCCTTGGAGGGGATGACACCTTCGGTCTTGTAGCCGATGTCGAGCAGGACTTCGTCTCTGTCGACCTTGACGACGGTGCCGGTGACGATGTCGCCGTCATTGAAGTACTTGATGGTCGCGTCTACCGCGGCGAGGAAGGCCTCGGGCGAGCCCAGGTCGTCGATGGCAACCTGTGGCGCATCGTCGTAAGAGAGAGCCTCGTAAGTGGAGGTCATGTAGTTAGGACTCCGATTGGTGGTGGTGCGAGTAGTGGCACGCCGCGACCCTCGTTCCGAGCGGGGATGAGTCCGACCATCACGAGCGCGACCTACCCATGCCGAAGCCGCACAGGTCACAGCGCACCCGCGAGCCTACCTTCGTGCTCCTGAGACGGTCAATCCAGGGTGATGTCGCCGAGAGCCGGCTTGGTGACGGCGGCTTCGGCGTGCAAAGCAGATTAATCGAGCGGTGGGGCCTCGGACGCCGGGTCGCCGAGCCCGATGCCTCCGCCAACGACGGGAGAGCTCCGTGACCGCCACCCAGCAGGCGCAGCCAGCCGTGGTCGAGGAGGAGTCCACCCACCCCGTACGCGACCGCGCCGAGCATCGACCGCAGCGTCACCTGCGGCTGTACGAGGCAGTCGTCGCGCCGGCCGGGTTCGACCGGCAGCACCTGTACGTCGACCTTCGGGTCGGCGATCCAGTGCGTGAACAGCGGTACCGCGGAGTCGTCGACGTCGACGAGCTCGTGCAAGGTCTGAACGATCAGTGGGCCGCCGCGAACCAGGACGTGCCCACGCCGACCGACACGTCGAGCGGGACGTCGAGGGCGATGGCAGAGGACATCTTGTCCCTCACCAGTGCCTCTACCTGCTCGCGCTCCCCCGGAGCCACCTCGAGCACGAGCTCGTCGTGGACCTGGAGCAGCATGCGGCTGGAAAGTCCCTCACGCGTGAGCGCCGACTCGACGTCGAGCATCGCGACCTTGATGATGTCGGCCGCCGACCCCTGGATGGGGGCGTTCAACGCCATGCGCTCGGCCATCTCGCGACGCTGCCGGTTGGACGACCCCAGATCCGGCAGGTAGCGCCGACGGCCCAGGAGGGTCTCGGTGTAGCCGGTCTTGCGAGCCTCCGCGACAACGCCTTGCAGGTAGTCGCGGACGCCTCCGAACTGCTCGAAGTACTCGTCCATGAGCACCCTCGCCTCGGAGGTCTCGATGCCGAGCTGCTGAGAGAGGCCGAAAGCGCTGAGCCCGTACGCCAGGCCGTAGTTCATCGCCTTGATCCGCGCCCGCTCGGTGGTCGACACGGAGTCGGGCGCGACACCGAAGACGCGCGCCGCCATCACCGTGTGGAAGTCGCGACCAGACTTGAAGGCCTCGATCAGACCCTGGTCGCGCGACGCGTGGGCCATGATCCGCATCTCGATCTGGCTGTAGTCGGCGGTGACCAGCGTCTCGTAGCCTTTGCCCACGACGAACGCCTCCCGGATCCGGCGGCCCGCCTGGGTGCGGATCGGGATGTTCTGGAGGTTGGGGTCGGTCGAGCTCAAGCGGCCGGTCGCGGCGATCGTCTGCACGTACGTGGTGTGCACCCGGCCATCGTCGGCCACCGACTTCTGCAGCCCTTCGACGGTCTGCCGCAGCCGGATCGCGTCGCGGTGCTCGAGCAGGTGCGCCAGGAACGGGTGGCCCGTCTTCGCGTACAGCCCTTCGAGCGCATCGGCGTCGGTCGTGTGGCCGCTCTTGAGCTTGCGCGTCTTCGGCATGTGCAGCTCGTCGAACAGGACGACCTGCAGCTGCTTGGGAGAGCCCAGGTTGATCTGCTTGCCGATGACGTCGTACGCCGCCGTGGCGGCGCTGGAGACGCGGTCGTCGAAGCCACGCCAGAGCTGGTCCAGCAGGTCGCCGTCGACCGCGATCCCGGTGCGTTCCATCGTCGCCAACGTGCGGAGCAGGGGGAGCTCCACGTCACGCACCAGGAGCGTGCCGCCCTGGTTCTCGAGCTCGACCTTGAGCGCCTCGGCGAGGTCGATCACCGCCCGGGCGCGGAGCATGGCCGCCTGCGCCACCTCTCCCGAGTCCTCCGGCTGGTCGCCGAAGTCGAGCATCAGCTGGTCGTCGGGGTCTCCGGCTGGACCGCCCCCCACCTCGACGCGCAGCTCGCGCTTCAGGTGACGTAGGGCGAGGTCCCCGAGGTCGTACGTGCGCTGGTCGGGTCTCAGCAGGTACGCCGCGACCTGGGTGTCGCTGACCAGTCCGGCCAGGTCCCAGCCGCGAGCCCAGATGGCGAGCAGCGGTCCCTTCGCGTCGTGGACGGCCTTCGGGTGGGCCTGATCGGCCAGCCACGCCGCGAGGGCGCCGTCGTCGTCGGGGCTCAGCGCGGTTACGTCCAGGTAGGCCGCCGCGCCGTCCGAGCTGGCGAGAGCCAGCGCCACGAGGTCGCCGGTGCCGCTCCCCCAGCGGCCCACGGCCTCGATGCCGGTGAGCACACCTGAACCGTGGGCGGCCAGCCATGCTCGTACAGCGCCGGGCTCGAGCACGTCGCCGACGATCTCGAACCCGCCCTCAGCGGTGGGTTCCTCGGCCGGCAGCACCTCGAACAGCCGGTCGCGAAGCACTTTGAACTCGAGCCCGTCGAACAGGAGATGGACGGCGTCCCTGTCCCAGTGCCGCCTCTCGAAGTCGGCGCTGCCGAAGGGAAGGTGAAGATCGCGCAGGAGTGCGTTCACGCGACGGTTGGTCGTCACGTCGTCGAGGTGCTCGCGGAACGACTCCCCCGCCTTGCCCGGCACGTCTGCGGCCTGGCGCACGAGGTTCTCGAGCCCGTCGTACGCCTCGAGCCACTTCGCCGCGGTCTTGGGCCCGACCCCGGGAACACCGGGCAGGTTGTCGCTCGTCTCGCCCACCAGCGCCGCGAGGTCGGGGTAGCGCTGCGGGGTGACGAAGTACTTCTCCTGGACCGCAGCCGGCGTCATGCGCGCAAGGTCGGAGACCCCCTTGCGCGGGTACAGCACGGTGACGTGGTCGTTGACGAGCTGCAGCGCGTCACGGTCGCCGGTGACGATGAGCACGTCCAGCCCGTCGTCGACAGCCTTGGTTGTCAGCGTCGCGATGATGTCGTCGGCCTCGTAGCCGTCGAGCTCCAGGTGGACGATGTTCAGCGCGTCCAGGACCTCCTTGACAAGCGCCACCTGCCCCGAGAACTCGGGCGGTGACGCCGAACGGTTGCCCTTGTACGCCGCGTACAGCTCCGTGCGGAACGTCACCCGGGACACGTCGAACGCCACAGCCAGGTGGGTCGGCGCCTCGTCGCGCAGGACGTTGATGAGCATCGACGTGAACCCGTACACGCCATTGGTGTGCTGGCCCGTCGACGTCGAGAAGTTCTCCACAGGCAACGCGAAGAACGCCCGGTACGCGATCGAGTGACCGTCGATGAGCAGGAGTCGCGGCCGCTCAGAGGTCTCCATCGCCATGCCGGTGACTCTATCCGGCCGGGCTGACACAACTCCTCATGTGGTGATGGGTCTGTCAGAGTAGGGGGATGACACCTGACCTTCCCGACTGGATGGCGGACATGGTGAGCCCGCTCGAGGACCGCCTCGGCGTCGTCATCGAGAAGCTGACGGCCGAGGAGGCGCGCGGCAGGATGCCCGTCGAGGGCAACACGCAGATCGCCGGCATCCTTCATGGCGGCGCCACCTGCGCGCTGGCCGAGGGCCTCGGGTCGATGGCGGCCTACGCGTACGGACGCGAGCGCGGCCTGCTCCCCATGGGCGTCGATATCAACGCGACGCACCACCGCTCCGCCCGCACAGGCTGGGTGACCGGCGTCGCGCGTCCCCTCTACCTGGGGTCGAGCACGGTGACGTACGAGATCGTCGTGAGCGACGAGCAGGGCCATCGCCTCACGACAGCGCGCATCACCTGCCAGCTGCGCCCGGGCACGCTCGACTCCCTGACTTCCTAGTGGCCAGGGGGACCGACCGGGTCTGCAAGGACCGACCCGATCAGAGCGTCGGGCGACCTGCCTTGCCAGCCTTGTGGTGGTCGACGACGCCCTCAGCGACCTCACGCATCGACTTGCGCAGGTCCATGGCCGTCTTCTGGATCCAGCGGAAGGCCTCGGCCTCGGACAGTCCGAGTGACTCCTGCAGCAGGCCCTTGGCCTGGTCGACGGCCTTGCGGGACGCGAGCCGTTCCTGGAGGTCGGAGACCTCGGCCTCGACGGCCACGATCTGGGCGAACCGTGCGGCGGCGATCTCGATCGCGGGGACGATGTCGGAGGCGTCGAACGGCTTGACCACGTAGGCCATGGCTCCGGCCTCGCTGGCGCGTTCCACGAGCTCACGCTGTGAGAAGGCGGTGAGGATCACGACGGGCGCGATGCGCTCGGCGGCGATGATCTCGGCAGCGCTGATGCCGTCGAGCTTGGGCATCTTCACGTCCATGACGACGACGTCGGGCCTGAACTCGCGGGCCATCTCCACTGCCTCCTCCCCGTTGGAGGCCTGACCCACGACGGTCATGCCCTCTTCGGTGAGCAGCTCGACGAGGTCGAGCCGGATGAGTGCCTCGTCCTCGGCGACGAGTACCCGGCGAGCGGGCGAACTGGTGCTGTCGTCTGTCACGACCGACATTCTGGCACTAGTGGCGAGGGTTATCCCCATCGCGGAGAGCGGGCGCCCATCTGAGGGTGCCGGGTGTGGCAGAATCTCTGCCGGGCCAGAAGGCCCGGGTGGCGGAATGGCATACGCGGACGGCTCAAACCCGTCTGCCCGCAAGGGCATAGGGGTTCGACTCCCCTCCCGGGCACCACAGGGATGTACGAGGCCCCCTCGGGCACGGTTCGGATGGGCCTAGTGGCCCGTCACCTTGGTTCGTTGACGCCTGGCGTGCCCCTGGCACGCACCTCGCGGCGTTGCCGAAGCTCACCAGACGACCCGGTAGGCTCCGCTCCGGCGCCTTGCGATGCACGCACCAGGACCACGCCAACCGCAAACGAACCAAAGTAACGCCCCGCTAGGACTCGTCCCAGCCGTCCCGAGGGTAGTGGCGATGCACCTGCAGAGCGTTCGTCTTGCCCGAGATCCCCATCGGCGACCCGTACACGACGACCAGACGGTCGCGCCGCTCACAGAGCTTCTCTGTGGCGAGGATGACGTCCACCTCTTCGACGAGCTCATGGAAGTCCGTGTGCTCCTTGGTGATGAACGTCGTCACGCCCCAGGCCAGCGAGAGCTCCTGCTGGGTCTGCCGCGACGGGGTGAAGCACAGCACGGGGATCTCCGAGCGCAGCCGCGACAGGCGGCGGGCTGTGTCCCCCGACTTCGAGAATGCGACGAGGTAGCGAGCCCCCAACCGGTTGGCAACCTCGGCTGCGGCCATCGCCACGACGCCTCCGGTGGTGTGCGGGTCCCACTCGATCTCGTTGATCGACGCGAACCCGTGCTCCTCGACGGCGCCGATGATGCGCGACATCACGGAGACGGTCTCGATCGGGTAGGCGCCCACGGACGTCTCTCCGGAGAGCATCACGGCGTCGGCCCCGTCGAGGACCGCGTTGGCCACGTCGGACGCCTCGGCGCGCGTCGGGCGGGGCGCCGAGATCATCGACTCCAGCATCTGCGTCGCCACGATGACGGGCTTGGCCCACTTGCGGGCCGCGCGAATGATCCGCTTCTGCACCAGCGGCACGTCCTCGAGCGGCAGCTCCACACCGAGGTCGCCGCGGGCCACCATGAAGGCGTCGAAGGCGTCGATGATGTCGTCGAGGTTGTCGACGGCCTGCGGCTTCTCGATCTTGGCGATGACGGGGACCCGGCGGCCCTCCTCGTCCATGATCCGATGGACGGCCACGACGTCCTTGCCGCTGCGTACGAACGAGAGCGCGACCATGTCGACGCCGTGCCGCAGGGCCCAGCGCAGGTCGTCCTCGTCCTTGTCGGACAGGGCCGGGACGCTCACGGCGACACCGGGCAGGTTGATGCCCTTGTTGTTGCTCACGGGGCCGCCGACGACGACCTCGCACACCACGTCGGTCTGGGTGACCTCAATGGCCCTCAGCTCGATGCGCCCGTCGTCGATGAGGATGGCCGCGCCCGGGGAGACATCACCGGGAAGGCCCTTGAACGTCGTCGAGCACCGGTTCACGTCACCCAGGATGTCGTCGACGGTGATCGTGAAGGTCGCCCCTTTGACGAGGACGACAGGGCCGGACTCGAAGCGACCCAGACGGATCTTCGGTCCCTGGAGATCGGCGAAGACCGCGATCGGCCGACCAGCGGCCTCCGCTGCTCTGCGCACCTCCGCCAGCCGCTCGCCGTGCTCGGTGTAGTCCCCGTGACTCATGTTGAGCCGGGCGATGTTCATCCCGGCCGCGATCAGGGCATCCATCCGCTCCCCCGACGTCGCCGGGCCGAGGGTACAAACGATCTTAGCTCTTCGCACAGACTGAACCCTACTGCCCACGATCACCAGGAGCGGACGAGGTCCAGAGCGCGCCGCAGGTCTTCGGGGTACTCGCTGGTGAACGTCACCTGCTCGCCACTGGTCGGATGCTCGAAGGACAGCTCGGTGGCGTGCAGCCACTGGCGCACCAGGCCGAGCTTGGCCGCGAGCACGGGGTCGGCCGCGTACAAGGGGTCCCCGACGCACGGGTGGTGCAGGGCGGCCATGTGCACACGGATCTGGTGGGTCCGGCCGGTCTCCAGGTGGATCTCGAGCAGGCTGGCGGCCCGGTGCGCCTCCAGCGTCGTGTAGTGGGTCACCGAGTGCCGACCCCCGCTGACGATCGCCATCTTCCAGTCGTGGTTCGGGTCGCGCGCGATGGGCGCCTCGATGGTCCCCTCGAACGGGTCGGGATGGCCCTGGACGAGGGCGTGGTACGTCTTCGACACCGTCCTGTGGCGGAACGCGTCCTTGAGCCGCGTGTAGGCGATCTCGCTCTTGGCGACCACCATCAGCCCCGACGTGCCCACGTCGAGCCGCTGCACGATCCCCTGACGCTCAGGCGCTCCGGACGTCGAGATGCGGAAGCCCGCGGCTGCGAGGTGCTCGACGACCGACCCGCCGTCCCAGCCGAGGCTGGGGTGTGCGGCGACGCCCGCGGGCTTGTCGACCACGACGATGTCGTGGTCGTCGTGCACGATCGCGATGCCGGCTACCTCTCGTGGAACGACGGAGACGACGGTCGGCCTGGCCTCTTCGACCTCGAGCATCCCGCCTCCGCGGACCCGGTCGGACTTCGCGGCCAGCTTTCCGTCGAGATGTACGTGCCCGTCGGCGATGAGGGTCTCGATCCGGGACCGGCTCAGGCCGGTCATC
>JAYUEA010000451.1:0-3537 GCA_043739465.1 Propionibacteriaceae bacterium | reverse complement strand
CTCGCGTCGGGTGGTCGCGTCGCCGGGAGCGATCGCCGCGAGGAAGTCGACGGCAGCGGTGGCCCCCGCGAGAGTCTCGTACGGGAGCGTCCCCAGCTCGAAGCGCTCCGGGATGACGGTCGTCGAAGGGAGGAGCTTGTCGGGCCAGAGCTGCTCGAGGACGGCCGGGACGGCGCCGAGCACGCCGCAGTGGGGACCGAGGAACTTGTACGGGGAGCACGCGATCAGGTCGGCACCGAGGTCCTCGGGGTCGACGAACTCGTGCGCCGCGTAGTGGACGGCGTCGATGTAGACGAGCGCACCCACGGCATGCGCCAGGTCGGCGATCACCGTGTGCGGCGGGATCGTGCCGATGAGGTTCGAGGCCCCCGTGATCGCGACCACCCGGGTCGCGGGAGTGATCGCGGCGGCGACGCTGTCCAGGTCGGCTTCGCCGGTGCGCGGGTCGAAGTCGATCCACCTCACGGTCGCGCCAGCCGACTCGGCGGCCTGCACCCAGGGACGTACGTTCCCGTCATGATCGAGTCGCGACACGACGATCTCGTCAGCGGGGGACCACTGCTTGGCCATGGCGCGGGAGATGTCGTACGTGAGCTGCGTCGCGCTGCGCCCGTACACGATCCCGTTCGTCGGGAAGCCCAGCAGGTCGGCGTACGCAGCCCGGAACGCGGCCACCGTCGCGTCGGCCGTGCGCTCGGACTCGCCGATCGTGCCGCGGTTCGAGAGCGACCCCATGAGCGTCGCAGCGATCGCCTCGGCCACGACCCTCGGTGTCTGCGTGCCGCCGGGACCGTCGAAGTGGGCGACCCCTGATGCGAGGGAAGGGAACTGCGCGCGAAGGGCCGAAATATCGTAGGGGACTGGTGTCGGCACGTTCGGCAGTCTAGTGTCGCGTTTCCTTGATTCATTGACGCTTGGTGCGCCCCTGGCACGCACCTCGCGGCGTTGCCGAAGCTCACCAGACGACCCGGGACCGGCGACGGGATCAGCGGTCCCAGGTCACGAATCGGCACCGAGCTCCCGATGCCTGCGTCAGCCGCGCGTCGGCAGTGCCAGCGGCGCGTCGAGCAGCTCAGCCACGGCCACGTACCAGGCGTCGTAGGCGGTGATGGTGTTCCGCAGCTCCCAGATCCGTTCGGCGCAAGGGCCGAACGGCACCTCGTGCCAGGCCAAGCGTTGCAGCCCCGAGAAGGCGAGGCCGGACTTCGTCCTGTCCAAGCGACCGGCGTTCTCGAGCCTCCGGAGGACATTCGCGGTCTCCGCGGGCAGCAGCGCCTGCGCGATGACGTCGCCAGATGCGCCGTCCCTGATCGAGTGGCCAGTTGGTGTCGCGCCACGCCGCGCTGATCGGGCGTGTCATGACCCTTCGATGCGAGGGGGGAGAGGGCGACGAGCGCACAAGCGCTGAGTCAGCCGGCCGCAGCCCAGAGGTCGTGCCAGGTGACGCCGAGGTCGGCGAGCATCATGCGCAGCAGCGGCAGGCTGATGCCGACGACGTTGTGCGGGTCGCCCTCGAGGCCGGTGATGAACGGGCCGCCATAGCCATCGATGGTGAAGCCGCCGGCGACGTTCTCGGGCTCGCCGGTGGCCGCGTACGCCTCCATCTCGGCGTCGGACAGGTCCGCGAAATGTACGAGGGTGACCGCGTTCCGCGTGGCCCGGCGCTGCTGCCCGCCGCGGGAGACGATCACGTGGTGTCCGGTGACGAGCGTCCCGGTCACTCCGCTCAGGCGGCGCCACAGCAGGACGGCCGCCTCGGGCGAACCGGGCTTCCCGTACGGCTTGCCGTCGATCTCCAGCATCGTGTCGCAGCCGACGATGACCACCTCGTCCGCAGGCAGCACCTGGGCCGCGACGGCCTCCGCCTTGAGCCGTGCAAGCTCGCTGACGAGGTCCTCGATGTCGTCGAGCGTGACGGCCGACTCGTCGACCTCAGACACGATGACGCTCGGGTGCACTCCGGCCCGCCTCAGTGTCTCGAGACGGGCCGGAGAAGCAGAGGCCAGGATCAGGCGCACGCGCTCAGCGCTTGCCGAAGATGCTGCCGAGGATGTCGTCGACGATGCTGCCGCCGGTCTGCGGCGCACCCTGGTCGTGTGCGCCCTGGTCGGTGACGCCCGTGTCGTCGATCTGCAGGTCGCCGGTGTTCGAGGTGCCGTACGAGGTGTCGACCTGCGGGTCCTGCACCGGGGCCTGGGCCTGGGGCTGGGCCTGGGGCTGTACCTGCGGCTGGGCCTGGGGCGCGCTGGCCTGACCGCTGCCGCCGAGGATCGAGTCGAGGCCGCCGCCCGCCAGGATGCTTCCGAGGATGCTGCCCAGCACGCCGCCGCCTGCCGACTGCTGGGTCGGGACGGCGGAACCGCCCCCGCCGAGCACGCTTCCCAGGATGTCGTTGAGGATGTTGCCGCCCGCACCGCCCGCCGACTGCGAGGAGCCGCCGGTGAGCTTCTTCGCGAGGTACGCGAGCACGATCGGGGCGAGGATCGGCAGCAGCTGCTGGATCAGGCTGCTGCTCGCGCCCGTACGCTGCCCGAGCGCCGCCGCCATCTGGCCTGACTGGTCACCGAAGATGTGCTGGACGATCTTCGCGCCGTCAGCAGTGTCCACGGCGTTGAGGTCGACGGAACCCGACTCGTCGAACACCGTCGAGGTGCTGTGCTGCACAAGAGCGCCGGCGATCGCCTGCTCGTTGCCGTTGTCGGCATTGTGCCGCAGTCCGCCGATCAGCGACGGGATGACGGCCGCAGCTGCCTGCCCGATCGTGCGGGGGTCGACACCGAACTGCGCGGCGAGCTGGTCGATGGGAAGTTGCCCGAGGATCTCCTCGATCGGCGAAGCGGTCATGTCTGGTGGTCCTTTCGACCTGATCTTCGTTGTTCTAGGGGTGACGACTCACCAGCGAAATGTCGTTCGCCAGGCATCGCGACCGAGTCTCACAGGTTCGCGCACCACGCGCCAGTAGGAACGCCAGCTCATCGGCGGCATGCCTCCGCGATCCTTCGCACGGCCCGCCTCCGCGACGCTGGCCGAGAGCACGGCCAGCACCGCCGCCAGCTCGTCGTCGGTCGGGTTGCCGGCCGTGACGGAGAACTGCGCATCCATGCTCATAGCGGGATGTTTCCGTGCTTCTTCGGTGGTAGGGACTCGCGCTTGGTACGGAGCAGGCGCAGGGCCCGGATGACCGACGCGCGGGTCTCGTGCGGGTGGATCACCTGGTCGATGTAGCCGCGCTCGGCCGCCACGAACGGGTTGGCGAGCGTGTCGTTGTACTCCTCGACGAGCTCCTTGCGACGGCTCACCGGATCGGCGGCCTCGGCCAGCTCCTTGCGGTACAGGATGTTGACCGCACCCTCTGCCCCCATCACGGCGATCTGCGCCGTCGGCCACGCGAGGTTGATGTCGGCGCCGAGGTGCTTGGACCCCATGACGTCGTACGCGCCTCCGTACGCCTTCCGCGTGATGATCGTCAGCAGCGGCACGGTCGCCTCGGAGTAGGCGTACAGCAGCTTCGCGCCGCGGCGGATGATGCCCTTCCAC
>JAYUEA010000450.1:0-10655 GCA_043739465.1 Propionibacteriaceae bacterium | reverse complement strand
GCTCGACGGCACCGACGACCCGGTCGCCGTCGTCGAGACGGATGAGGTCCCACGAGTCTTTGCCGATGATCTCCGGATTGGTGCGCTTCACCACGCCTTGCTCGGTGCCGAACGCCCAGACGCCAACCTCCTCGTCGAGCCTGGTGAGGGCGAGAACCCGTTCGCCGGACTCGAGCGCCACGAGCTCCGCGACGGGGGACCCGCCCTGGAGGTTGGGTGCGGTCGCGAGCAACGGCACCGACGGAAGGTCGATGGCGGCGACCCGGATCACGCGGCCGAGGCTCGTGAGCAGACCGAGGTCGCCGTGAGTGGTCGTACGGATCGTGGAGGCGACCACGTCGTGGCCCGCGCGGGGACCACCGCTCCCGGGCTGCTCCTCACCGTCGAGGCGCGCCAGAAGACCGGTGGAGGAGAGAAGCACGCGGCAGGGTCCGTTGGGCACCTCGAGCGGCTGCGCCAGTGCTGCGGACGTGGGAGCGGCGCCGGAACCTGACAGGAGCACCGTACGGCGCGGCGTACCGAACGTCTGGGCGACGCCGTCGAGCTCGTCCGAGACGACCTGGGCGAGCCGCTTGGGGTCGCCCGCGATAGCCGCGAGCTCGGCGATGCGCACGTTGAGCTCGTCGCGCTCGGCCTCCAGCTCGACGCTCGAGAACCTCGTGAGGCGACGCAGCTGCATGTCGAGGATGTAGTTGGCCTGGATCTCGGTGAGGTCGAAGGCCTCGATGAGCCTGGTACGAGCGGTGGCGACATCGTCGGAGGAACGGATGATGGCGATCACGTCGTCGATGTCGACGATGGCGACCAGGAGGCCCTCGACCAGGTGCAGCCGGTCGCGCGCCTTGCCCAGCTGGAAGTTCGTACGGCGCAGCGTGACCTCGAGGCGGTGCTGCAGGAACACCGACAGCAGGTCGCGCAGCGACAGCGTTCGCGGCTGACCCTCGACAAGGGCGACCGCGTTGATGCCGAAGCTGTCCTCGAGCTTGGTCATCTTGTAGAGCTGTTCGAGCAAGGCGTCGGCGTTGATGCCGTTCTTCACCTCGATGACGAGCCGGAGGCCGTTCGCGAGGTCGGTGAGGTCCTTGATGTCGGCGATGCCCGTGAGCTTCTTCGCCTGGTGGAGCGCCTTGACCTGCTCGATGATCTTCTCGGGGCCGACGAGGTAGGGCAGCTCGGTGACGACGATGCCCTTGCGACGCGGCGACACCTGCTCGACGCGCGCCTTGGCCCGGATGCGGAACGTGCCCCGGCCCGTCTCGTACGCATCGCGGATCCCGTCGAGCCCGACGATCTTGCCGCCGGCGGGCAGGTCCGGGCCCGGGATGAAGCGCATCAGGTCGTCGGTGCTCGCGTGGGGGTTGCGCAGCAGGTGCTTGAGGGCCTGGACGACCTCGATGAGGTTATGGGGGGCCATGTTCGTGGCCATGCCGACGGCGATTCCGGTGGCGCCGTTGACGAGCAGGTTCGGGAAGGCGCTGGGCAGCACGACGGGCTCCGAGCCCTTGCCGTCGTAGTTGGGGCGGAAGTCGACGGTGTCCTCGTCGAGGCCCGCCGTCATGGCGTGCGCGGCCGGCGCCATCCGGCACTCCGTGTAGCGCATCGCGGCGGGGCCGGAGTCGAGGGAGCCGAAGTTTCCGTGGCCGTCGACGAGCATGAGGCGCTGGGCCCAGGGCTGTGCGAGCCGTACGAGGGCGTCGTAGATCGCCACGTCGCCGTGCGGGTGGAGGATGCCCATGACCTGGCCGACGACGCGCGCGCACTTCACGTGGGGACGGTCCGAGCGGATGCTCATGTCGTCCATCGTGTAGAGGATGCGACGCTGTACAGGCTTGAGCCCGTCCCGGGCGTCGGGAAGGGCGCGGGAGTAGATGACCGAGTACGCGTACTCGAGGAAGCTCGACTCCATCTCCGTGGAGACGTCGATGTCGACGATCCGTTCCGTGGTGTCGTCATCCACGTCCGGCGTACGCGTGGCCATGGGCCTCCTTAGCTGTCCGTAGGGCATTCTGCCGCGTCCGGACGGCCGGGTGGCTGAGGCTCGGCGGCCGAGTGGCTACTCCGCGCTGAGAATCCGGGCGATCTGGTCTCCCAGCACGTATCCGTCCGGGCCTGTGATCGTCGGGACGACGGTGGGCAGGTCCTCCGAACGCGCCGTGTCCAGCCGTTCGACCGGGGTGCCGTGGGCGAGCACCTGCTCCATCGGGTTGAGCTGCCGGATCGCGATGGCCCGTACACGCTTGGGCGCGTACGCGGCGAACTCGCCGTAGATCATCGGGTCGTGCTGCCCGTCGTCGCCGACCAGCAGCCACGAGATCCGCGGGAAGTCCCGCGCGAGCTGTCGCAGCGCGTTCCTCTTGTGCTCAACGCCGCTGCGGAACCAGCCGGTGTTCGTCGGTCCGAAGTCGGTGAGCAGCATGGGGCCCGACGGGAAGCGCTGGCGGTGGAGGAAGCGGCGCAGGAACGGCAGGGTGTTCCAGGCGCCCGTCGACACGTACACGATCGGTGCACCGGGGTGCTCGTCGAGGATCCGCCTGTACATCTCGGACATTCCGGTAACGGCCTGTCGCGCGTTCTCCGTGAGCACGAACGAGTTCCAGGCGGCGATGAGGGGCCGCGGCAGGTAGGTGCTGATCACCGTGTCGTCGAGGTCGCTCACGATCCCGAACGTCACGTCCTTCGCGACCACCAGCACGTCGGCGAGGGTCGGCTCCGCCTCGGCGGTCGAGATCTTGACCGTGTGCCACCCGGGCTGCAGGCCGTGGTCGGGGATCTGGGTGTCGATGTAGCCCTGGGTGTCGGTGACGACCTCGTACACGCGGTCACCGAGCGTGATCTGGACGGGCCGGGACACGCACGAGAGGGTGAGGAAGTTGCGCCAGCCGCGCCGCGCAAGGAACCGCTCGACCTCCTGCCCGACCAGCCCTTCGACCATCTGCGGCTGCAGACCGAGGCGCCCGAGAACGCGCAGCCGCTTGTGGTTGCCGTAGCCCACGTAGCCGGTGACGTGCTCCTGCCAGCCGGCGCCCCGACCGATGCGTTCGATCGCGCGATTGAACTTCTCCTCGACCCGCGCAGCGATGAATGTCCGGTTGCTCACGACCTAGAGCGTACGAGACGCAACAGGCCACATGCTGCACGCGGCCGGATGCGTGCGAGGATGTGCCGCGTGACTGACCCGCTCCGCGCCATGCGCGACGATGTGGCCGCCTGTGGCTACTTCCCGGACCTGATCAGCGACGGGATGGTCCTCGCCCTCGGCGACGAGCCCCTGATCCGCCACCTCGTGCACCACGAAGCCACGTTCAGCGAGGACTCGCTGCACCGCCATCTCACCGTACTGGCGCTCACCGACACCCGCCTCGTCGTAGGTCACACCGACGAGCACACGATCGAACTCGGCCCGATGCAGGCCGCCAGCACGACGGAAGTTGTCTCGCTGGACGCGTTCACCTCCGTCTCGCTGACCCGCATCGTCAGCCACCCCGAGAAGTTCGGCACCAAAGGGTCACGCGTCGAGGAGGCGTGGCTCGCGGTGGGCTGGGGCACGATGCGCCGTGCAGATCTCGAACCTGCAGGGTGCGGCGACCCGTCGTGCGACGCCGACCACGGCTACACGGGCACGGTGACCGCCGACGACCTGACCGTACGGATGAGCGCGGCCGCTGACGGCGTCGAGAACGTCGACAAGCTCGTGGGATTCGGCGTGGAGCTGCAGCGTCGCTCCCACCGCGGCGCCCTCATGACGACGCGAGCCGCTCGATGAGCGAACCCACCCTGCCGGCGTACACGACCGGCTCCCTTCGCGACGTCCTCGCCAGCGTCGGCGCCCACCTCGGGGTCGCCGGCTGTCGCGAGGACTCGCTCGGCCTGCCCGGTGCGGAGCGCTGGGTCGTCCTGCTCGTCGACGGGCTGGGCTGGCAGCAGGCGCGGTCGGCGATGGCACGCACACCGTTCCTCGCAGGAGCCATCGGTCACGCGCGGAAGATCACGTCCGGCGTACCGTCGACGACAGCGACGTCACTCACCAGCCTGGGGACCGGCCTCAGCCCCGGCCAGCACGGGATCGCGGGCTACATGTTCCGCAACCCGTACACGAAGAAGATCTTCAGCCCCCTCACCTGGGACCAGGTGACCGATCCGCACGTGATGCAGCCCATGCCGACGATCTTCGAGCGGGCCAAGACCGAGGGCGTCGCGGTGACCACCGTGCTGCCGGCGCGCTTCGAGGACAGCGGGCTCACGCGGTGCGCTCTCCGCGGTGGCATCTTCGAGCCGATCGTCGACGAGCGTGACGACGAGGACCGGCTGGAGAAGGTCGTGCGGGCCGCGGCCGTCGGATCCAAGTCCCTGGTGTACGTGTACGAGCGGATGCTCGACCACGCCGGCCACGGACGCGGCACGACGTCGACGGAGTGGCTCGACGAGCTGATCCGCATCGACGCGTTCGCCGAGGCGCTGCGCGACGAGCTCCCCGACGACACCAAGCTGCTGGTGACCGGTGACCACGGCATGGTCGACGTCCCTGACGACCATCGGGTGACGATCGAGGACGAGCCCGAGCTGATGGCGGGCGTCGACCTCATCGGCGGTGAGCCGCGGTTCCGCCAGCTGTACACGACCTCGCCGGACGCGGTGGCGGCGCGCTGGGCCGACCGTCTGGGGTCGCTCGCGTGGGTCCGGACGCGGGAGGAGGCGCAGTCCGAGGGCTGGTTCGGCAAGATGGCCCCGCGCGTCGCTGACCGCTTCGGAGACGTCGTGGTGGCACTGCGCGAGGACTGGGCAGTGTTCACGCGCGAGGTCCCCGGGGAGTTCTCCCTGGTCGGCATGCACGGCTCGCTGACGAAGGCCGAGATGGAGATCCCGCTGATCTGCGAGTGAGCCGGGGTCGGCATTAGGGTCGGATCATGCGTCCACTCATCGATGTCGTCGAACTGACGGAACTCCTCAACAGCTCGAAGGTCAGCCTCCTGGACGTCCGCTGGACGCTGGGGGAGCGCACCGGCCGTGACACGTACCTGGCGGGGCACCTGCCCGCAGCGATGTACGTGGATCTCGACGACGAGCTCGCAGGTCCGCCCGGAGCCGGAGGACGACACCCCCTGCCGTCGGTGGAGGTCTTCACCGAGGCGATGCATCGGGCGGGTGTGAGCGCGGAACGGCCTATCGTCGCGTACGACGCGGGGCCCGGTTTCTCAGCCGCGCGACTCTGGTGGCTGCTCACCGATGCAGCTCATCCGTACGTGCGGGTGCTGAACGGGGGCTTCCGGGCCTGGAAGGACGCCGGGCTGCCGGTGGAGACGGGTGAGGTCGAGGTGGAGCGCGGCTCGTTCGTGCCACACCCGGGCCACCGTCGCGTGGTCGACGCCGACGGCGTGATCGCCCACCTGCGTGCCGGCGGCACGGTGCACGACGTGCGCGGCGCCGATCGCTACCAGGGCGAGAACGAGACGGTCGACCCGGTAGCGGGACACATCCCGGGCGCACGGAGCATGCCGGTCTCCTCGCTGGTGGGTGCCGGGGGTTTCGCTCCCCGCGGCGAGCTCGTCCACAAGGTAGGCCACGTGAAGCCTGGCGACGTGCTGTCGTGCGGGTCAGGGATCACCGCCTCAGCGGCGATGCTGGCGGCCGAGCAGGTAGGGATCGAGGACCTCGTGCTCTACTCCGGGTCCTGGTCGAACTGGATCACCGATCCGACGCGACCCGTGGCCACGGGTGCAGAGCCCGGCACCTACCCCGAGGCGTAGTTGCCGTCCATGCGGGCCAGGATCAGCCGCGCGACGTCGTCTGGCCGCTCCTCGGGCAGCCAGTGGCTCGCGTCGAGCTCGACGAACGCGTACGGGCCCGTGACGTAGCGCGACGTACGTTCGGCCGCCACGCGTCCGAGCGCAACGTCGTGGGTGCCCCAGACGTACGTGGTGGGCACGGTGACCTTGGGCGGCATCAGCGAGAGGGGTCGGCGGGTCAGCGCCGCCTTGAGCCCGTCCAGCACGCCCTGTATGAGGCCGCCCGCGCGGTACCAGTTCACCGGCCCGCGCAGCGAAGCGGGCGTCGAGAAACGGCGGGCGTAGCGGTCTGCGTCCTCCGGAGCCATGCCCGAGCCCGTGAACGTCTGGCGGTAGCGGGCCGCCAGATACAGCTCGGGCACGGCCGGCACCGAGAACATGGCCATGTACCAGCTCATGAACGCCTGTCGGGTGTGTGTGAACGCCCACGCCAGCGCCGCAGGGTGCGGGGTCGATAGGACGGTGAGCGTGGCGACCCGCTGCGGCAGCGCTCCGGCGATCGCCCACGCGACGCCGGCGCCCCAGTCGTGGCCCACGAGGTTCACCCGGTCGACGCCGATCGCATCGAGCAGCGCCACGACGTCACCGACGAGATGGCTGATCGCGTACGCGTCCACGGAAGTCGGGCAGGCGCCGGGGGAGTAGCCACGCTGGTCCGGCCGGTAGGTACGGCAGCCCGCCTCGTGAAGGATTCCGACGACCCGGTCCCAGCTCGACGAGTCCTGCGGGAACCCGTGCAGGAGGACCACGGGGCGACCGCCCTCCGGTCCGCTCACGGCAACGTCGAAGGTGAGCCCTTCGTTGCCGTACTGCACGGTCAGTCCTTCGGTCCGAACATGATCTCGTCCCACGAGGGGACGGAGGCTCGCTTGCTGCGGCTGCGCTTGGTCGGCGCCTGTGCCGGCTCGTCAGCGTCGACGGCCTGCGTCTGCGCAGCAGGTTTCACTGTGGCCGGGTCCTCCGACGCCTGGTCCTCGGCATCGATCCGCACGACCCGTTTGGGCTCGGCGGCCTCGGCGAACAGCGACTGCTGCTCAGGCTCCTCGCGAGGCGTCACGGGCTGTTGAAGTCCTTTGTAGATGCGCACCGAGTCCTCGTCGATGCCGGAGATCATGTCGTACAGGAAATCCATCTCCGAGCGTGGCGGCACGAGGTCGTACACGCCGTCGACCTCCTGAAGCTCCGCTGGGGCATAGTCGTGGACGTCCTGCAGCGTCGAGAGCCCGTACGAGTCCGGCCCGCTCGCCTGGAGCGTCGCGCGCACCAGGGCGAGCTCGTCGTCGAGGTCGACCGTCGGCTCGTCGTCGGGGCTCGTGGTGCGGCGCCGGCCAGGTTGCGGGCCGTGCGCGGGGCCACTCTCCTCGATCAGCCAGCGGGACTCGTCGTTGTCGGCCAGCGAGAAGCGACCCTGCAGGTGGAACAGGAAGGTGGCCACGTGCTGGGCGCTGCCGGATGCGTACGACGCCTGGACGACCCAGCGTCCATCGGGCCGCTTCCAGGCGTCCCAGTCGACCTCGTCGATGTCCAGGCCCCGCTGGAGCAGGCGCATGGCCACGGTCGCCTTCAAGCCCCTGGTGGAGGCGGCCTCGCTGCGACGACGTACGGTGCCGGCGACAGCCATCCCCACGACATGGGCACGCTCGGCGAGCACCGGCGCGGCATAGGGCTCCACGCGTTCGACCGGCACACCAGCGGCGAGCGCGACCGATTCGATCGTCTCACCCGCTCGCATCCGCGCCTGGATCTCGCGAGGCCGCAGCTGACTCTCCATGTCGATCTCCAGTTGACCCAGTCGAGGCCGGTCCCCGCGAAGGGCGGCCGTGAGGCGTTCGTCCATCGGGACGGCGATCTGTTCCCCGTCGTCTGTCACGACGAGGAGTGACGCGCCGTCCTCGGTGATGCCGAGGGGCCGTGCCATCCGCATGTGTGGCCGTTCTCGTTCCGCTATGTCGGCCCAACCTACAACGCGAGCGCGCCGAGCGGGTGGAGGCAGACCGAACGTCGGTGGCGAGAACATATTGGAGGGGGTCTGGTGTCGGCCCGCCTTTGCTTCGTGTGGTACACATGCCCACGAACCAAGCCGCGAACGCGGCAGTCGAACGAGCACCTGCAGTACACGGAAGGGACCATGGCGACTGACTACGACGCTCCCAGGAAGACCGACGAGGACACCAACGAGGACAGCCTTGAGGAGCTCAAGAGCCGCCGGAACGACAAGAACTCAGGCAAGGTCGATGAGGACGAGGCCGAGGCTGCTGAGGCGTTCGAGCTTCCGGGTGCTGACCTGTCCCATGAAGAGCTGACCGTACGAGTCCTGCCCCGGCAGGCAGACGAGTTCACGTGTGCGTCGTGCTTCCTCGTGAAGCACCGCAGCCAGATCGCGGAGACGCGCAACGGGCAGTCGTACTGCGTCGACTGCGTATAATCCGCCCCCCACGGATCTGTCGAGGATCAGCTCTTGAGGCTGCCCTGCCACTGACGGATCTTGCGGTTGGCGAACCTGCCCATCAGGAGCTGCGCAACGCCGACGCCGATCGACGACGCCACGAACCAGGTCACGGCCTCGCGCGCGGGGACATCAGGATCGTGCGGATCCGGCGGCGCGTCTCCGGTGGCGACCTGCCAGGCCTTCCGGACGACGAACTGGGCGAGGAAGGTCGTCAGGGCACCGATGATCACCGGGTACACCTTCTCGAGAATCTTGTCGTTCATGCAGCCTCCTGGTGCGTGATCCCAATCCTAGTGTCGCGCGTGGTCGGGATCGGGCGCAGGCGAGGATTCGAGGGCGGGTACTCTGACGCCGTGACCTACTCGGAGCGTCTACGGCCACCACTTCTCTGGTGGATCGTGTTCGGGCTGGTGGCCATGACCTTCGTCGTCGCGGTCGCCGTCTTCCTCAGCCGCGGGTTCGTCGTTGTGGCGCTCGGGGTCGCCGTCGTCATCGAGATCGCCTTGATGATCTCCTTCGGCGCCACGATCAGGGTGGCCGCCCACGGCGTACGGGCTGGGCGAGCTGTGCTCGAGTGGCCTTACGTGGGGTCCGTGACATGCCTGACCCGTGACGAGGTGCGCCTCCGGTTCGGGCGGGACGCGGACCCGCGCGCGTACCTGCTGTACCGCAGCTACGCCGACGAGGCGGTCGAGATCACAGTGGAGGACCGGGCCGACCCGCACCCGTACTGGCTGATCTCCTCACGCGACGCCGCCGTCCTGGCGGGGGCGATCGAGAAAGCGAGGGTGGTGGCATGACGACAGAACAGGTGACCGTACGGGTCCGACTGCTCGATCCGGGGATCACGGCCCCGGACTACGCGCACCCCGGCGACGCGGGGGCTGACCTGAGGATCGCGCACGACGTCACGATCATCCCCGGCGAGCGGATGCTGGTCGGGACCGGCATCGCCATTGAGATCCCCGAGGGATGGGTCGGCCTCGTCCACCCACGCTCCGGCCTCGCCGCCCGGCATGGACTGACGATCGTCAACGCGCCGGGCACGATCGACGCCGGCTACCGCGGCGAGGTCCAGGTCAACCTCCTCAACACCGACCGCAGGGCGATGATCCGGCTCAAGAGGGGCGACGCCATCGCGCAGCTCGTCCTGCAGCGGGTAGCGCGAGCCACCTTCGAGGTGGCCGAGGAGCTCAGCGACTCCGCGCGTGGTGAGGGTGGCCACGGGTCGAGCGGTGGGGTCGCTGCGTGGACTAGCGTGGACAAGGACGATTCCCCGCACATCCCAGGAGCAGTGACGTGATCTTCGGCCGCAAGAAGCAGCAGGCGACCCCCTCGGAGCCGGAGGACATCGACGACGAGCTCGACGACACCGAGACCGACGACGCCGACCTCGATGACGAGGACGAGGACGACCCGGACCTGGCGGGGGAGTCTCTCGACGACGACGAGGACGTGTACGACGACGACCATGAGGATGCGATCGACGAGTGGGTCGCCTACGACGAGTCTCAGGACTGGCGCGAGGACGGGCCTTTCGACATCAGCGAGGTCGACCTCGAGGGCGACGACATCTCGCGTCTCGACCTCGGATCGCTGATCGTCACGCCCGAAGAGGGCATGCAACTCCAGATCATCGCCGACGCCGAGAGCGGCAACGGCTTGGCCCTCGTGCTCGGACTGAACGGGTCCGCGATGCAGATCGAGGTGAAGGCCGCGCCGAACAGCGGGGGCTTCGCGGCCGACATCCGCGGCGACATCATGGACGAGACGCGCGCCGCCGGAGGCCGTACGGAGCTCGCGAAGGGCCCGTACGGCACCGAGCTGCGTCGCGTCGTACAGGTCGACGGCGCCGACGGTGAGGACGCCTTCGCGCCGATGCGCGACTGGCTCGTCGAGGGACCCCGTTGGCTCCTGGTGGCCCGCCTGATGGGCGAGGCCGCGATCGACGTCGAGGGTGACGGGGCGTCCGAGATCTTCGACGAGGCGTTCCGCAACCTCATCGTCCGCCGAGGCGACGACCCGATGGCCCCGGGCCAGACGGTGCCCATCCGCGTCCCGGAGGGGTGACCGTGGCCGAGAAGACCGAGGGCTTCTGGAAGCGGCTCGCCCGTCGCCTGGTCTCCTCCAACGACGAGCTCGTCTCAGCCCAGCTCGCACGCGACGCCGAGTCCGCAGGCTGCCAGCAGATCCAGCGCGCGCGGGTCAGGGAGCACGTGCATCTGCGCGGCACGATCCAGGCCATCACTCTGAGCCCGGTGGAGGACCACCGTCGCTTGGACGTCGAGCTCGACGACGGGACGGGCAGCATCACCCTGGTGTGGATGGGTCGTCGGCTGATCCCGGGGATCGACGTGGGGCGCACAGTCGACGTCTGGGGCACGCTGACGATCTCCGACGGTCGACGCGTGATCTTCAACCCC
>JAYUEA010000449.1:0-3543 GCA_043739465.1 Propionibacteriaceae bacterium | reverse complement strand
AAGCAGAAGGCGCTCGAGCCGGGACGGGTGAACCGCACGTCGGTGCCCATCGCACTGGGCGTGGCGAAGGCGCGTGTGGACAGCGCCGTACGAGCTCTGGCGACCCAGACCTCGGAAGGCCTGCCCAGGGGATGGCAGGACGCCGTGCTCGCGGCGGCGCGCTCGGAGGAGACCCTGCTTCCCGACCACCTGGACCGAGCGATCGCGACGACCGATCTGGCCACGGACCGCGGCAACGGCTGGTGGCCGGTGGTACGAGTGCTGCAGTGGCTGGTGCTGTTGACGACCCTTGTCGGTGCGGGGTGGCTGCTGGTCAACTTCCTGCTGGTGTCCTACCTGGCACTGCCCGCGCTGCCTGTGCCGAAGGTCGGGAACCTGCCGCTGCCGACGGTGCTGGCGCTGGGCGGCGTCTTGGCCGGCATCCTCGTGGCGCTGCTGAGCCGGGTCGGCGTGGAGGTCGGGGCGCAGAGCCACGCTTCTCGCGCCGACCGCGAGCTCATGCGCTCGATCGGGCAGGCGACCAGCACATACGTGATCGCGCCGATCGAGGCGGAGCTGACGCGCCGCGAGAAGGCTCAGAAGGCGTTGAAGCGACTGCGCTGAGTTCTCCACAGGTCCACTTCTGTCCACAGGTCCGAGATTCGATGACGGATCAGATGGTCACAGGCACATGGTCTGGGTGAATCGACTGAAGAAAAGGATTCCCATGGACATGACAGCGACCGTGACCGGCAACGTCGGCAGCGACGTGGAGCACCGGGTGACACGTACGGGACTGGCGACCGCGCAGTTCCGCCTGGCCTGCACGCCGCGCGTGTTCCGCGAGGGCGCGTGGCAGGACCAGCCGACGACCTGGATCGCCATCGAGTGCTTCCGCGGCCTGGCCGACAACGTCAGCTCGAGCCTCACCAAGGGCGACCCGGTGGTGGTGCAGGGCAGGCTGCGTACGAGATCGTGGACGGACACCAACGGGGTGATCCACGAGCGGCTTGTCATCGAGGCGACCACCCTGGGCCACGACCTCAACCGCGGCACGTCCGCGTTCCGGCGGGTGAACCGCATCCTGGTGGCTCCGGTGGAGCCTGAGGTGAGCGACGTCGAAGGCGCCGAGGGGGCGGACGGGCCAGAGACGGAGCTCGCTGAGCCGGTGGCGCTGGCGTCCTGATCAGGTCGCGGGCGGTGCCGGCCAGGTCGGCAGGGTGAGTTCGCGGCCGGTCTCGGTGTGGAACCAGGAGACGTACGCGGCCATCGCCGTGGGCAGGGTCGCGTAGACGTGGTCCTCGCCCACCGACTCCAGGAAGCCCGCGGCTTCGAGCTGGTCGCGGAGGTCCTGCTTGACGCGCGCCATGGCGAACACGATGCCGCGCTGGTCCAAGGTGCGACGCAGTGAGTCGAGGGCGTCGACAGCGGTGAGGTCGACCTCGACGTTGGCTTCGGCGTTGAGGAGGAACCACCGTACGGGCTGGTCGGCCTCGTCGACGGCCGCGAGGGCGCGCCGCGAGAAGTTCTCGGCGTTGGCGAAGAAGAGGGGGGAGTCGTAGCGGTAGACGACGATGCCCTCGACCTGCAGCGCGGCGGGGTAGTCGTCCACGTCGTGCATGCCGGCGAGCCCGGGCACGTACCCGAGGATCCCGTCGTGCGGAGCCGCCAGCCTGCGCAGTAGGTCGACGATGCTGAGGCCGACGGCGACCGCCATGCCGGGCAGGACGCCGACGAAGAAGACGGTGAGGGCCGTGACTGCGGCGAGCACGAGCTCGGCCGTGCGGAAGTGCCGGAGGCGGCGCCAGTCGGAAAGGTCGACCAGCCGTGTGGCTGCGTAGACGATGACGGCGGCGAGCGCGGCGGTGGGGAACAGGCCGAGGGCAGGTCCGAGGAAGAGGATGGTGAGCACGACGCAGGCGCCGGCGACAAGAGAGTGGAGCTGGGTGCGGCTGCCGAGGCTGTCGCCCAGGACGGTTCGGGAGCTGCTGCTGCTCACGGGCATGCTCTGGGTCATCCCGGCGGCGAGGTTCGCCAGGCCGAGAGCCAGGAACTCCTGGGTGCCGTGGATCCGGTAGCCGCGCTTCTCGGCGAAGGCCCGTCCCGTGAGCACGTTGTCGGAGTAGCCGACGAGGGCGATGCCGACGGCGGCGAAGGCGAGGTCGGTCAGCGGGAGGCCCGTGGCGTTCGGCAGGTGCGGGACCGGCAGCGTGGGCGGCACAGCACCGACGACCTCGATGCCAAGGCGCGACGCACCGACCAGGGTGACGATCACCGTGGAGGCGACGATGACGAGTAACGGCCCGGGCCAGCGCGGCGCGAGCCGACGAGCGACGAGGAGAGCCAGCAGGGTGATGCCGAACACGGCGAGGGTCGGCCAGTGGACGAGGGCGAGCTGAGAGGCGACGCTGGCGAGCTGCTGGTCGGTGCGGCCACCTGCGACATGTACGTGGAGGATGTGGCCAAGCTGGCCGAGCATCATCAGTCCGGCGACGCCACCGAGGTAGCCGGTGAGCACCGGCCGGGAGAGGAACTCGGCGAGGAAGCCGAGGCGTGCGGCCCAGCCGACGAGGCAGACCAGCCCGACCGCCAGGGCGAGAGCGGCCACCACATCGAGATAGCGGTCCTGGCCGACGACGGCCACGATCGTCGCGGCCGCCGCGGCGGTCATGAGGGAGGTCGTCGCCTCCGGGCCGACGGACAGCTGCCGGGAGCCTCCGACGAACGCGTACACGACGAAGGGAGCCAGGCAGGAGACGAGCCCGTACACGGGAGGGACCCCGGCGATGGCTGCGTACGCCATGACCTGCGGCACGAGGTACGCCGCGACCGTGACGCCGGCCAGCACGTCGCCGCCCAACCAGGACCGCTGGTAGTGCATGAGCACGTCGAGGCCGGGAAGGAATCGGCGCCAGCCTGTCGGCAGCGCGACAGTGCGCGGCGGCTGGGCCAAGGTCATGGGCGGAAGGCTACGCGCTGCCGCGCTGTTGAGGGGTGAGCAGGGCCGAACACGCAAGCTGGGTCGCTACCCTGGGGCTTTCTGCCGCGAGGAGTCGCCATGGCCACGAGAGTCGCCGAGGCCCTCGGCTCGCGCGCGCCCTGGCTGACCACTCGCAGGGCCAAGGCCGTGGCGGCCAGCGCACTGGCTGGTCTGGTCGCCTTCGTCCTGGCCGCATGGGTCGGCCCGCAGCCCATGCACCTCGGGTTCCAGACGAGCGGTGACGGCCAGCTGGTCGGATTGGTACGCGCGAGCCTCGGGGCAGACGGGAGCCATGAGTCGACCGCCGGCTACCGCGCGATCGCCGTCGCCACCGTCACCGGGAACCAGACCAGGTGGGCCGGTCTGGGGAACCGAGGAGACGGCCAGGCGCCGACCAGCACCACCACGTTCGAGCTCGGCTCCATCACCAAGCTGTTCACTGGGCTGATGCTGGCCGACGCCGTCGATCGTGGCGAGGTGAAGCTGGACGACACGTTGGACATGTTCCTGCTCCCTCTCTCCGGGACGTTGGCCGGGGGAGTCACGCTCGAGGAGCTCGCGACCCACAGGTCGGGCCTGCCCGC
>JAYUEA010000448.1:0-3555 GCA_043739465.1 Propionibacteriaceae bacterium | reverse complement strand
GCGATCTCCGAGTGGTCGGCGCTCGACAGGCTGAGCAGGCCGACCTCCTCGAGACCGGTCGCCTTGAGCCCGTGCTCGACCATGGCGCCGATGGTCTCGATGCTGCGCTCCCGTACAGGCCGGGTGATCATCCCGGCCTGGCAGAAGCGACAGCCGCGGGTGCAGCCGCGGAAGATCTCCACCGAGTAGCGCTCGTGGACGGTCTCGGCGAGCGGGACGAGCGGGGCCTTGGGGTACGGCCAGTTGTCGAGGTTCGTGAGCGTGTGCTTCGCGACGCGGAACGGGATGTCGCCGCGCGTCGGCGCAACGTGCCGGATGCGACCGTCGGGCAGGTAGTCGACCTGGTACAGGCTCGGCACGTACACGCCACCGTCACGTGCGAGACGTACGAGCAGCTCCTGACGGCCTCCCGGACGCCCCTGGACCTTCCACGCCCGGATGATCTCGGAGATGACGACGACCGCCTGCTCGCCGTCGCCCAGCACCGCACCGTCGATGAAGTCGGCGATCGGCTCAGGGTTGAACGCGGCGTGGCCGCCGGCGATGACGACCGGGTGCGACTCGTCGCGGTCGATCGCGTGCAGCGGGATGCCGGACATGTCGAGCGCCTGCAGCATGTTCGTGTAGCCGAGCTCGGTCGAGAGCGAGACGCCGAGCACGTCGAACGCGGACACGGGCCGGTGCGAGTCGAGCGTGAACTGGGGCACATCGTGCGCGCGCAGCAGCGCCGCCAGGTCGGGCCAGACCGCGTACGTGCGCTCGGCGACGGCCCACTCCAGCTCGTTGAGGATCTCGTAGAGGATCGCGACGCCCTGGTTGGGCTGGCCGACCTCGTACGCGTCCGGGTACATCAGGCACCAGCGCACCTCGACGTCGTTCCAGGCCTTGAGGACGGAGTTGTGCTCACCGCCCACGTACTGGATCGGCTTGGAGACACGGGCTAGCAGAGGCTCCAGCGTCGAGAACAGCGAGCCCGGGTCGGCGTCGAGGGTCGTCGTCATTCGGGACACACTACCCGGCGAGTACGCCGCGGGCCTCTCGCGAAGCCGACGCACCGTCAAGGGCCGCAGCGCTTCACGAATGCGCGACGGACCTCACCCGAGATGAACGCATGTGCGGACCCGCTGACAAGCGTGCATCCCGGTGCAAGGATCGCGCCATGAAGAAGCTGATCAACGACGCCGCTGACGTCGTCGCAGAGTCCCTCTTGGGGATCGAAGCCGCCCACTCCGACCGAGTTCGGGTGGACCACGAGAACAAGATCATCTACCGCAAGGATTCACCGGTCTCTGGCAAGGTCGGTCTGATCTCAGGCGGTGGCTCCGGCCATGAGCCGATGCACGGAGGCTTCGTCGGCATGGGCATGCTCGATGCCGCATGTTGTGGCGAAGTCTTCACCTCACCCGTCCCCGACCAGATGATGGCCGCCACGGTCGCCGTCGACGGCGGCGCGGGCGTCCTCCACATCGTCAAGAACTACACCGGCGATGTCATGAACTTCGAGATGGCCGCCGAGATGGCAGCCGACGACTCCGGCGTACGCGTCGAGTCGGTCGTCACCGACGACGACGTCGCCGTCCAGGACTCCCTGTGGACCGCAGGACGCCGTGGCGTGGGCGTGACCGTTCTTCTCGAGAAGATCGTCGGCGCTGCCGCTCAAGAGGGACGCAACCTGGACGCGATCGTCGACCTCGCCAAGAAGATCAACGGCCAGGGCCGCTCGATGGGCATGGCGCTCACGAGCTGCACCGTCCCGGCCGCCGGCAAGCCGACGTTCGACATCGGCGACGACGAGATGGAGGTCGGTGTCGGCATCCACGGAGAGCCCGGACGTCACCGGCTGCCGATCGCCCCTGCCAAGGACATCGCCGCGATGCTCGTCGAGCCGATCCTTTCCGACATGGACTACTCCGGCGCGCCGGTGATCGCGTTCATGAACGGCCTGGGTGGCACGCCGCTCATCGAGCTGTACCTCATGTACAACGAGGTCGCGAAGCTCCTCGGCAAGGCCGGCATCCCGATCGCCCGCTGCCTCGTCGGCAACTACATCACCTCGCTCGACATGGCCGGTTGCTCGGTGACGCTGCTCAAGGCTGACGACGACCTCGTCACGCTGTGGGACGCGCCGGTCAACACCCCGGGCCTTCGGTGGGGCTGCTGATGGGGTCCGAGAAATCCGCAGCCTGGATGGCGGACTTCGCCGCGCAGATCCGTGAGAACGCGGCGATGCTCACCGACCTGGACCGTCAGATCGGCGACGCCGATCATGGCTCGAACATGGACCGTGGGATGAAGGCGGTGGCCGGATTGACGGCCGCCGACTTCCCCGACGACGGCGCCTTCCTGAAGAAGGCCGGCATGACGCTGGTCTCCACGGTGGGCGGCGCGAGCGGGCCTCTGTACGGGACGTTCCTCATGCGGGTGGGCGGCGCCTGGCCGGCCGAGGCGAGCGCTGAAGGGATCGGTGCCGCGCTGCGGGCCGGTCTCGAAGGCATCGTCCAGCGCGGCAAGGCCGTCGTCGGCGACAAGACGATGGTCGATGCGCTGACCCCGGCCGTCGAGGCGTACGATGCCGCGGCGGGTCAGGGCACGCAGTCAGCGCTCGACGCGGCGGCGGCAGCCTGTGCGGACGGACGGGACGGCACGACGCCGCTCGTCGCCCGCAAGGGCCGAGCCTCGTATCTCGGCGAGCGCAGCGCCGGGGTCCAGGACCCCGGCGCGACCAGCGTGACCATGCTCGTCGAGGCCGCGGCGAGAACCCTCGCCTGACGTCATGATCGGGATCGTCGTCGTCTCGCACAGCCGAGCGCTCGCCCTGGCGGCAGTCGGCCTCGCGGAGGAGATGGTGCCCGCCGAGGCCCGGCCGACGATCGAGGTCGCCGCAGGGCTGGACGAGACGACGTTCGGTACGGACGCGGCCGCGATCGCCGAGGCGATGACGGCCGCGGACTCCCCCGACGGGGTGCTGGTGCTGCTCGACCTGGGCAGTGCCATCCTGTCCGCCGAGATGGCGCTCGAGTTCGTCGATCCGCAGACAGCGGGGCGGGTGAGGATCTCTCCCGCCCCGCTCGTCGAAGGCCTGGTGGCTGCGGTCGTGACAGCCAGCACCGGCGCCACCCTCGACGAGGTCGCCGCCGAGGCCGAAGGCGGGCTCGCGGCGAAGGTCGAGCACCTGGGATCGACGACCTCGGACGACCCTTCGACAAGCTCAGGGAGCGGTCCTCCGACCCCTCAGCCTGTCGAAGGGTCTCCTGAGTCTGTCGAAGGGTTGACCGAGACGGTCGTCGTACGGAACCCGCACGGGCTGCACGCGCGTCCGGCCGCGGCCCTCGTGTCAGGGCTGCGCGGGCTCGACGCGACGGTGCTCGTGCGCAACGCCACACTCGGCAAGGGGCCTGCGAGCGCACGCAGCGTCGGCAAGGTCGCCACGCTCGGGCTGCTGTGCGGGCACACGATGTCCGCGACGTTCTCCGGTCCCGATGCGAATGCGGCGCGCGAACGGTTCTTGGCGCTCGCGGCAAGCGACTTCGGCGAGTCGGCTGAGTCCGTTGCCGA
>JAYUEA010000447.1:0-3562 GCA_043739465.1 Propionibacteriaceae bacterium | reverse complement strand
GTCGCGCTCGAGGCGCCGACCGCCGCAACCAACGCCCGCCAGCGTCTGATCTCAGCCGTCAACGGCTCGGTTGAGGCCCTCGGCTGGGCCCGCAGCCCCTTCACGATCGCCGGCAAGAAGCGCTGGTTCGTCGAGCCACCGCACATGCAGTCCTCGATGGTCTTCGTCCCGGGCTCGAAGGGGATTCCGGCCGTCGGCGACGAGGTCCCCGTGGAGCTCCGCCTCACGACAGCGACCGTCGACGAGGTCAGCCTCGAGGACTGAACGCCGCTCTCCTGACGAGCGAGCGCACGTCCGGGATGGATGACGCCAGGCCCTGGCGAACTCCGACGTTGCCAGGCTTATGCAGCCTCCCGAATCAGCCGAGACGAGCCAGTTCCGACGTTGGCCGGGTTATGAGGCCTCACTAACGGCTCGTAGCCCAGGCAACGTCGGACGTCGAACTGAGTGACTTCACGACCCCTCTGATATCCCGGGCAACGTCGGAACTCAGTCGTGGACGGCCCTTCAGGAAGAGTCAGCGTCCACTGACCCGGGTCAGCGCCACGCGATGGTCTATCCGGCACCTCGGTCGTACAGCGCTGGACCATGGTCCAATCCCAGGCTGTTCCCGCGGATCCGCGCAGGTCGCCGGTCTGACGGCGTGATACAGGTCAGGCGAACGGGACGCCCAATGCTGCGTCGATGTCCTCGCCCAAGACATCCGCGGCCGACTGCCTGAACCGCCACAAGCCGGGATCAATCGCCTTCCCAGACTGGGTCTCGATGACCACCGCGGGGAGACCGACGATCTCCCAGGGCACGACTGACCGCGCCACACGGGCGACCAGGTCGCGGTCGTACCAGTGTCCCTTCCACCAGCGCCGACCATCCCGGAGAACCAGAACCCACGCTCGGGCCATGACCCATCCCATGACGATCACCCCCACAGCGCAGACTTACATGATCAGGCGCAGGATGACTCCCGGTCCCTGGATGATCCCCGGCACCGTGCAGCCCACCATGACCAACAGCAGGGGCAGCACCGCGACAAGGGACGGGCTCACCCACAGACGCCTCTGAGCAACCATCAAGAAGGCTCAGCCGACGACGATCAGTACAGCTCGCTTCTCTGCTGCCGACGCCAGGTAGAACTTGCGCAGCTTCTCGAAGGCCGGGACGACCTTCTTCTCGAGGATCTCGGGGTCGGCCCAGATCGGGGGGTACACGCTGGCGTCGAGCATCCCGTCGATGTCGTACGCATCCCTCAGGTCGTCAGCGGTCACCGGCTCCAGCGCGCTCGCGATCTTTGCGACGGCGGTCGCGTCGAGGAGGCGCACCGGGTGGCCCGGCTCGCCCGGCAGCTCGGCGCCGCCGAGGATCGCGTCCTCCGCACCTCCGGGGATGTCCTCACCGGCCTCCAGCAGCCACTTCAGGCCGTGCCAGGTCGTCTTGAGCTCGATGCGGTCCTTGCCGACGACGCCGGCCAGTGCAGAGGCCGTCGACGGGTCGGCGACCAGTTGCGTACGCTCCTCGTCGTTGAGGCTGCGCGCGCGCCAGGGCATGGGCATGTGGTCCTACTTCCAGAGGGTAGCCAGGCTGAACGCGGCTGCGATCATGCCCATGGCGATGAGGATGTTCCAGTTGCCGAGGTTCTGCATGTACGGGACCTTGTTGCCCGCGATGTAGTAGACGACAAGCCATGCGACGCCGATCAGACCCACCGTGATGAACAGCGGAGGCACCCAGGCGCGCTGTCCGGGCATGATCGTACGACGCTGCTTGACCTCACGGTTCTCCACGAGATTCTGAGCCTTCTTCTGCTTCCGCTTCTCGTCTGCAGCCTTGCGCGTCTTCGACTCTGGCACCGGGCACCTCTCTTCCTGTCCGCACTAGGGTAGTGAATGCCGCGGCGGCGAGCAGCATCCACGGTCCGTGGCAGCCGCACGACCCCATCTGATCACGAGGAGACGACATGGCCCGCCGACCCGCCGCAGCGGTGAAGCGAGCGATCGTCAGATCCATGGTCTGGGCCCGTGATCGCGAGCGCCCGGCGGCCGGCCGGCTCCTCACCGTGGTCGTGCTGGCGTTCGCCGGCTTCATGATGGCGTCGGCCGCCGTGTCCGCCCGTGGCGCCGATCTGCGCCCCAACCGGAACATCGACCTCATCGAGCTCGTACGGGCTCAGGCTGCGCGCAACGTCGACCTCACCGCGCAGGTCGGCAAGGCACGCGCGGAGGTCGACTCGTTGGCCAAGCAGCCGGGCGGCTCGACGGTCGATTCGACAGCCGCCGCCGTCGCCGCCGGCCTCACTGCGGTCAAAGGCCCTGCGGTGTCCGTGACCCTCACCGACGCGCCCGTGAACGTGAAGCCCCCGGGTGTCGCCGAGGAGCTGCTCATCGTGCACCAGCAGGACATCCAGGCGGTCGTCAACGCCATGTGGCAGGGCGGCGCCGAGGCGATGACGATCCAGGGCCAGCGGGTGACCGCCCGCACCGGCATCAAGTGCGTCGGCAACAGCGTGCTGCTCCACGGCGTCCCGTACGCGCCCCCGTACGTCATCGTCGCCATCGGCGACCAGCGTGCGATCGAGCAGGCGCTGCAGGCGTCCTCGTACCTCGATGCGTATCGCCAGTACGCAGACAGGTACGGGCTCGGCTACTCGGAGAAGCGCGTCGCAGAGGCCACACTGGCTGCCTACAACGGCGCCATCGCCCTGGGCAACGCGAGGCCCCAGGCCCGCTGACGTCGTCGGACGATCACCCGACCACGGGCCTCCTCCGACGCGCACAGCCTTTCGCACGCCCGCCCGCCACGCGCACAGCCTTTCGGGTGTCCGCACAACCCCCCTGACGCAGATTGGCGACGAAAGGGTTGTGCGCGTGGCTGATCGGCGGCTACTTCGTGGCCATGAGAGGGGTCAGGCCCTTGCCGCGCTCTACGGCTCCCTCGTCGCCGCACTCCGCGAGCCACGTGGCGAGCATCTGGTAGCCACCCTCGGTCAGGACGGACTCGGGATGGAACTGTACGGACTCGACGGCGAGCCACTTGTGCCGCACACCCATGATCACGCCGTCCGAGGTCCACGCCGTCACGTCGAGGTCGCTCGGCAGCGACTCCGGCAGGATCGCCAGCGAGTGGTAGCGCGTCGCGCGCAGGGGCGACGGCAGCCCTGCGAACACGCCGGTACCGTTGTGGAACACCGGGCTGGTCTTGCCGTGGCGCAGCTCCGGGGCGCGGTCGACCACGCCGCCGTACGCGACGCCCATCGCCTGCAGCCCGAGGCAGACGCCGAAGATCGGCACCTTGCCTCCGTAGCGCCTCACCACGTCGATGCACACACCCGCGCGCTCAGGGGTGCCCGGACCGGGCGAGAGCAAGATCCCGTCGAAGCCAGACACCCAATCCTCGCCGGCAAAACGCGGGTCGTCGTTGCGCCACACCTCGACCTCGGCCTCGAGCTGACCGAGGTACTGGACGAGGTTGTAGACGAACGAGTCGTAGTTGTCGACCACCAGGATCCGCGTCATGGGCCCATTCTGACCTTCTCGCGGAGCGGCTCCTCACCCATCCCACGACGGCA
>JAYUEA010000446.1:0-3573 GCA_043739465.1 Propionibacteriaceae bacterium | reverse complement strand
GGGTCGATCCCGTTGGCCCTGCGACCCGGGCGGCTTCGCGGCCCTGCTCAAGGAGCGGTCGGTGAGCCTGTCGAGCCTTCCTCGAACGTCAGCCGGTGGTCGTTCACGAGGGGGGCGGCGGCGACCGTGGGCATGCGGATCGCGATGGCGAAGAAGCGCCGGGTGCGGCGCCCGTGACTCGTCAGCGTCACGAGGTCGAGCACGCGGCCGGCCGTCGCGTACGTCTCGCGCAGCGGCCAACGCTCCTCCGGGTTCGCCACGAAGGCCGGGAACACGACCTCGTCACCTTCGATGGCGAACGCGTACGGGAGGGTGATCGGCACCTTGCGGCCCTCGGGCAGCTGCGCGACGCGCGTGAGCGTACGGAAGTTGGCCGCCATGATGACGATGCCGAGCAGCAGGAACGCGGTGGCGAAGATGGTCCAGCCGCCGTCCCCCGGCAGCACGAACCCCCACAGCAGTGCGGCCCGGCACCGGTCGCCATCACCCCGAGGAAGAACTGCACGACGCAGCGGGTCTGGATGTACGAGCGCCGCGCCATCTGAGGCGGCTGGGGCCAGCCGCGCGCCTCGATGACCACCGCGTCCTCCATGCGTACAGGCTAGTGTCGCGTGTCCTTGATTCGTTTGCGGTTGGCGTGGCCCTGGGGCCTGGATCGCAAGGCGCCGGGAGCGCAGGCGTACCGGGTCGTCTGGTGAGCTTCGGCAACGCCGCGAGGTGCGTGCAAGGGCCGCACCAAGCGTCAACGAACCAAGGTAACTGGGCCACTGGCTAGTGCAGGACGCGGGCGTAGCCGACGAGGGCGTCCACGGAGTCGTACCCCAGGCCTCGGTACCGCGCCATCTCCGCGATCGGGTCGTCGGTGTCGACGCCGATGCCGGCTCCGGGCAGACCCGCCTGAAAGAACGACGCTGCCGACGCTTGCAGCAGCAGACCCGACAACCCGCGTCCGCGCCAGGCAGGGATGACGCCGAGCCGGTCGGTCCAACCCTCCGGCGTCTCGTCGTCGGCCTCGTCGTCGACGCAGTTCAGCGCGTAGCCGATGACCCGCGACCCGACCGTCAGGACCCACGACAGGTCCGGCCGGCTGCCCGCCCGCGTCATCGACTCGTTCCACTCCGCCGGGCCCTGTTGTGCCGCGCCGGGGCGGCCCAGGAACGCCTCGTTGTGCGCGGCGAGGACCGACGCGGCGGGGACGTCCGGGTAATGCATCAGGACGAGCCCCTCGGGCACCTCGGGCGGGCGCGGCGGCTCGGTGTCCGAGAAGACGCGATGGGCATCGAGGTACCAGGTCTCGGGAAGCAGCCCGTACGACTCGTACAGCTCCCGGACGCCCGTGAGCTTCGAGTCGGCCGCCGCGTAGACCTTGAGCGGGCCGTGATGAGCGCGTCGGGTGGCGTAGTCCCAGCGGCGTGCCGCCGCGAGCTGCCAGTCGAGGAGCGCGTGGCCGATGCCCTTGTCGCGCCAGCCGGGATGGATGCCGCCGACGATCTCGACGCGTCGCGGCGAGGTGTCCTTCGGATGGACGAGGTCGAGCCCGTACGCCACGATCGACCCGCGCTGGTCACGACCGACGACGGCGAGCTCTGCCGGGCTGCTGCCGCTGCGCTCGATGGCCGCGAACAGCTCGTCCATGCTGTGGCGCACGATGATGTCGTCGAGGTGCTCGACAGCCGCGGACAGTGCGGAGACCCCGGCGTGGTCGGACGGCCTCAGAGCCTCCCAGTAGAGGACTCCGGCATCGCGAAGGGCCTCCAGCGGGTCGGTGACCATGCGGCTCCCTGACTCTCGACGTCGGCACGTCAGCGTGCCGGGTCCATCTTATGTGTCGCGTGGCCGAAATCCATTGGCACGTGGCGTGCCCGGGCACGCATCTCGCCGCGTTGCCGAAGCTCGTTGTACGACCCGATCCGGCTGCGCTCCGGCGCCTTGCGATGCACGGACCAGGACCACGCCAACCGCAAACGAATCAAGGTAACGCCCCACTGGACCGTCAGCGCCAGATCTTGCGGGGGGACCTTGCCTGGTCGCGCTCGGGGTCGGTGCGCTCCCAGAGACGGCGCCAAGATGGCATCGTCCGGACCAACGGGGAGTCGACCTGACCGCTGACGACCTTCCACCAGGTGGCGTCGTCCTCGGCGAGGAGGTCGCCCACCACGGCGAAGGCCTGCGAGGCGATGGCTACCGGGTTGGCATCACGGATCTCGTCGCCGTAGCGGACGAGCACCTCGTCGACCCTCTTCGGCGTCGGGATGCGAGGGCCTGCCTCGGGAGGCAGACCGGACGTCAGCCGTCGCACGACCACGGGCACCACCGCGCGCTGGTTCCGGGTGGCGAGCTGCGCGGCCTGTGCGACCACGTCGGCCGCCGACGCCGAGGCGAAGTCGGTGATCACGAGCACGCTGCGGCCGGCGGCCAGCGCCTTCGGGATGCGGGCGGTGACGACCTTCCACGACGGCGGGATCGACTCAAGGAGCACGGCGAGGTCGGCGCCCGACTCCACGTGGGCGAGGACGACCCGCGCCTGCCCGGACCGGCTCGTCAGACCCGTGACCTCGACCTTCACCCGGCGCAGCCTGCCGATGAAGGGGTCCCGCAGCGAGGTTCGTACAGGTGCCGGCGCGACCGTACGACGCTGCTGCGCGGGCAGGCGCTCCACGTCACCGGGGCGCGCCGCGCCACGACCCCAGCGCCAGTTCCGGCCCACGAGCCGCACGTCGCGCAGCGCGCCCTTGAACGGGTTGTTCACCTGCGCGCCTGGCGACTTCGTCGGCGTGCGCGGGTCAGCCCAGGCGGCGAGCTCCCGGCTCACGAGACGACCACCTGCACGCCCACGCCGTCCCGCACGTACGTGATGGCGGGTCGGCGGCCCAGGCGCGTCGCGGCGATCTCCAGCGCGTCGGCGTAGGTGGTCGCGGCCCGGAAGCCCATCGCCTCGGCGGTGCGCCGGTTGGCGCCGACGAAGATGATGTCGCCCAGAGCCTCGACGGCCGGCTGGATCGCGAACCACTGGTGGAACGCGTGCAGCGGGTGGTAGGCGCCCCGCTGCCTGTACAGGTCGGTGTACCAGGGGTCGCTCGCGAACCTCGGCAGGAAGCGGCTCGCGATCTCGTCGGGGTCCGTCGTCTCGGGCAGCACCTCGGCGATGACATCGGCCGCGGCCCCATGATGGCGTGTGGAGAAGCGGTCGCCCAGCGGGTGGAACGCGATGATCGCGCCGCCGTCGCGCACGATCGGCGTGTCCCCGCCGAGCCCGTACACGTGGCTCAGCACCCACCACGCCGCGCCCAAGGGGCTGGAGTCGTTGTCGGGAGCAGCGAGATGTACGGACGGGACGCCGGTCACCAGCACGTCCGCCTGGCCCGTCACGGTGACCTGCTGGTGCTCGGTGAGCAGCACCTGTGCCGCGTCGCGCACCTCTCCGACCTCGCCCGCGACCACGCCGAGGATCGGGTAGTCGACCGAGCGGTTCGCGTACAGGAAACGTCCTGCCTGCACCGGCGCGGTCGCCAGTGCCCGCCGGCTCGCGAGATAGGCGGCCTGGTCCTTGACCGACCACTCCCACTCGCGCGC
>JAYUEA010000445.1:0-10761 GCA_043739465.1 Propionibacteriaceae bacterium | reverse complement strand
CTGCGGCGGCCGACGGTGGCTGCCTGGTACGTCAACCTGCTCGCTCGGTCCTCGTCGACCGAGCTGGACGCGCTGCTCGATCTCGGCGCCACGATGCGCCAAGCGCAGGCCGAGCTCGACATGGCCACGGTCGCGTCCCTACTGCCCGAGCGACGTGAACGGGAGAGGGCGGCCCTGAAGCGTCTTGAGCAGGCGCTGGCTGCCGAGGGCGTTGCGGCCAGCCCTGTGGCACTGGCCGAGGTCGGCGGCACCCTGACAGCAGCGGTGGCCGACCCGGCAGCCGCAGCGGCTGTACGGTCGGGCTGCCTCGCGCGAAGCCTCGTCTACGCGGGGTTCGGCGAGGTCGACCTGTCCGATGCGGTGGGCGCAGAGCTTGAGGCCTGGGTCGACCGACGCGCGGCCGAGCGAGGTGCTGTCCATCCCGACAGCGATGACGCGGATCAGCTGGAGGAGGTGGAGTCCGCGCCGCCACACCTCGTACTGGTCCACGATCTTGCGCCCGAGGAGTCCGAGCAGTCTCAGGTGCTGTCCGACGACGAGGAGACCGCGGCGGAGCAGGCTGTGGCCGCTGCCCAGAGGGCGCTCGACCGGGTGAGGGCGCGGCAGCGGCTCGACGCCGCGACCCGGGACGTGACGTCTGCCACGGCGCGGCATGCGGCCGCGCAGGATGAGCGCGAGGCGGCCCAGCGGGCTGTCGACGCGACGGGGTTGGCGTATGCACAGGCCCAGGAGCGACTCCGTACAGCTGAAGCCGCAGAGGCTGCTTCCGCACTGGCGGTGAGCGAGAAGTCTGCGGCTCTGCAGGAGATCGAGGCGCAGGCCACGTAGGGGCGCAGAACGCGTGGGCTCCGCCGAAGTCGTCGAAAGGTCACCGCGGAGCAGCTGCTGGACTGGTTGAGCGACCAAGGCCGGGGTCCGGGGACGCCGCCTCGACTACAGCGTCGGGTTCGCGGTCAACGGGGCTGTCCGCGACGCCATCAGCCTGCTAGGCGTCAAGGATTTCGGCCACTCGACACTGGAGATGTACAGGGATGCGCTGCACGTCCGACGTCATCACGAGGCACTCGGCGACGGCACGCTGACCTGGATCGATGCGGGTCCGGACGTCCTCGCGTTCCGCCGTGAGCCGGGGTTCGAGTGCTGGGTCAACCTCGGCGCCGACCCCGTTCCGCTGCCTGCCGGGAGATCCTCGCCTCGAGCGCCGACGTCACCAGCGCTGATCCCCACCGACGCCGCGGTCTGGCTGCAGATCAAGTCAGGCCCAGGACCGGTCTGCGGCCGCTCGTCCGACCTCGAGGTTGTACGGCATGGCGTCGAACACGTGCCGTGCCGTGACGGCGCCGTTGTCGAGCCACTCCCAGACGACGCGGTCACCGTCGCGGGCGATGCGTACGGACACGCCGCCGCAGCCCAGCACGCCGCACTCGTTGCTGTCGGAGATGGCGACCACGGTCGGCGCGCCGGGGGAGAGCAGGTTGCGCGGGCGGAACAGATCGTCCGGGTGGGCACCGGAACGTCCGGCTCGCGCCGTCCAGTTCTCGTCGTCGATGAAGATCGTCACCATGGGTTCGCCGGCGACCCAGTCGGTGTCGGCGCGGGTAACCGCCAGGCGCAGCGTCGAAAGCCGCCGGACCGCGCGTCCGTACCGGAACTCAGGCAACGCGTCGCCGGACGGCGGCCACACCAAGTCGAGTTCGTCGAACACTCGCCCCACCAGCTCGCGCATCGTGATCACCGACTCGGCCGTCGACACCCCGGCGAGCTCGGCGAGGCCGTCGGAGTCGAGGCCCGCGACCAGGGCGACGCAGGCGGCGTCGACGACGGCTGGCAGGTCGCGGGGCCGGTTCCACCAGAGCGCTGCGGCCTCGTACAGGTCGTGCTCGGCAGGTGTCGCAGGGAGCCTCACGAGCGAAGGATACCACCCAGGGGTATGCCCTCCCGGTAGCGGGCGGCGGCTTGGCGGAAAGGCCGCGCTGATAGCGTGGCCGGGCTGGTTTCCCATCGCACGAGGAGCACCGAATGATCGACCCGGTCGACGAGCAGGCCCGCGCGAAGGCTGCCGAGCAGCAGCTGCAGCTCACCAAGCCTGCCGGCGCGCTCGGCCGTCTGGAGGAGCTCGGCAACCAGCTCGCCGCGATCAGCGGCCAGGTGCCGCCACCCTCGCCGATGCCCGCTCTGGTCGCAGTTTTCGCCGGCGACCACGGCATCCACGCGCAGGGAGTCACCCCGTGGCCTCAGGAGATCACCCGGTCGATGGCCGTCACCATCGCCAAGGGGCGGGCGGGCGTGAGTGCCATCGCCCGTACAGTCGGCGCCGACGTCTGGATCACCGACGTCGGCATGATGGCGCCGGTCGACCACCCGGCGATCCGCCAGCGTGCGATCGCCCGCGGCACCGAGGACTTCTCGATCGAGCCCGCCATGACCCGTGAGCAGGCCGGCGCGGCGATCGCCGTCGGACGCGAGACCGCCAAGGAGGCGATCGCAGCCGGCTACCGGTCGCTCGCCACCGGCGAGGTCGGCCTCGCCAACACCACTCCCGCCGCCGCCTTGATCAGCGTCTTCACCGACCGCTCGCCCGACGAGGTCACTGGCCGTGGAGCGGGCAGCGACGACGCGATGCTCGCCCACAAGGCGCAGGTCATCGCGGATGCGATCGCGCTCCACGGCGCCACTGCCGACGACCCCATGGGCGCTCTCTCGGCGATCGGCGGCTTCGAGCACGCGGCGCTCGTCGGGCTGATCCTCGGCGGCGCCGAGCACCGCGTCCCCGTCGTCCTCGACGGCGTCATCGCCTGCTCCGCCGCTCTGGTCGCCTGCCGGCTCGACCCGGACGTCATCGGCTACCTCGTCGCAGGTCACGCCGGCGTCGAGCCTGGCATCACCGCCGCCCTCGAGACCCTGGGTCTCAAGCCGCTGGTAGAGCTGGGTCTGCGACTGGGAGAGGGTACGGGTGCGGCGCTCGCCCTCCCGCTGCTGGCGGCGGCCGCCGCGATCCCGAACGAGATGGCCACCTTCGCGGACCTCGCCCAGGAAGGCTGAGGAGTGAGGACGCTGATCACCGGAGGCGCGCGATCGGGCAAGTCGACGTTCGCCGAGTCACTGCTGGTCGGCGGCACGGTCGACTACGTGGCCACCGGATATCCCGCTTCCGCCGATGATCCTGATTGGGCCGACCGCGTCCGCAGTCACCAAGCGCGGCGCCCTGGCGACTGGCGCACGATCGAGACCTTGGACGTGGCCGGCGTGATCCTCACCGAGAGCACGCCACCCGTGCTGGTCGACTGCATCGGGCTCTGGCTCACGCGCACCGCGGACGAGACGAACGCGTGGCAGGGGAGCGCCGAGGATGCCGTCGAGGCCCGGGTGGCCGAGCTGCTCGATGCCCTGTCCCGTACGACCCGTGACGTGGTGCTCGTGACGAACGAGGTCGGCCTCGGGCTCGTTCCTGGCACAGCCAGCGGACGGTGGTTCCGTGACGCTCTCGGACGGCTCAACGTCGGCCTGGCCGAGCGCTGCGACGAGGTCTGGTTGTGCGTGGCGGGCATCCCGGTGCCGGTGAAGCATGGCTGACCGCACGGGTCTCATGGCGGCCGCCGGGCTGTTCACGATCGTGCCGGCTCCGTACGCGGAGATC
Organism: Propionibacteriaceae bacterium; assembly: GCA_043739465.1. Classification (GTDB taxonomy): domain Bacteria; phylum Actinomycetota; class Actinomycetes; order Propionibacteriales; family Propionibacteriaceae; genus Fen-668. The sequence goes on along the minus strand of JAYUEA010000445.1, from coordinate 7,124 downwards.
GACCGGACGACGGCCCGCCGAGCGGTACGGGCGCTGCCCTGGCTCGGTCTCGTACTCGGCCTCGTCGCCGCCCTCGCGGCCTGGCTCGTGGGGCTTCGCAGCGGACCGCTGCTCGTCGCTGTCGTCGGGGTGGCGGTGCCGATCGCCCTCACCGGCGCCATGCACCTGGACGGCCTGGCGGACACGGCCGACGGCCTCGGCTCGCGCAAGCCGGCCGCCGAGGCGCTCGACGTCATGCGACGCTCCGACATCGGCCCGATGGGTGTCGTGAGCATCGTCGTGGCCCTGCTCGTACAGGTCGCTGCCATCGCCGGGATCAGTTCTCGGGGCGCGGCACTGGTGGTGATCGCGTTACAGCCTCTCGTCGGGCGAGTAACAATTCTCAGCGCGACCATCGGCGGAATACGCCTCGCGAGAGCGAAAGGTTTCGGCGCGCTGGTGGGCGGCGTCACATCCGTGTTCGGCGCGGTCGTCGGACACCTGCTGGCCCTCGTGGTCTGCGGTGCCGCCGGCTGGTGGCAGGCAGGCGCCTGGGGCGCCTTCGCCATGGGGGCATCGTTCCTAGCCACCATGGGAGTCGGCACCCTCTGGAGGCGGCATCTGGCCTGTCGTCTGGGCGGTCTGACGGGCGACACGTTCGGGTCGTTGATCGAGGTCTCACACACAGTGTTCGCGCTCGTCGCGGCCCTGCTGCTGGGGGCTCTCTGACATCATCCCGGCTGCGGCGCATGCACAGTTCTCCTCGTGGCGCGACCGTATCCAGGCTCTGGACCGCCATTTGATCTATGCGCTTTCGCGACATAAAAATGGGTAAGTCAATGAACGGTGTGGCGTGCCCTCGATTGCGGACGCTGCACCTCCTCCACAAACCCTGAAGGAGGTGGGCATGGCATCCATGGTTCACGATTATGCGTCCGTCGACGCTTTCGACGCCGCTTCACGACGTGCGGCCACGCGGGACGCGTACTCACCCGTCATGATCCTGCTGACGATCGTCTCGACGATCGGCGTTCTCTACTACGGCTGGTTCCTGCTGCGGCCCTCGAACCGCGGCGACGTGCTGCCGTGGCTGCTGGTCATCGTGGCGGAGTCCATCCTGGTCTTCCACGGGCTCGCGAGCATGTGGACGATCCTGGCCGGCTACCGCGACAGGCGTGACTGGGTCTACTACGCGACCCGGGCCAACCTGTACGACCCGAACGACCCCGTGGTGCTGGCGAACCCCGACGACCCGAGCGCCTGGCCGTTGCGCATGGACGGTGGCATCGTCCCCGTCGATGTCCTGATCACCGTGTACGGAGAGCCGCTGGACGTCATCCGGCGCACCGCCGAGGCGGCACTGGCCATCCGCGGTCGGCACGCGACGTGGATTCTCGACGACGGCCGGTCCGACGACGTCCAGGCCCTTGCCGCTGAGCTGGGCTGCCGCTACGTGCGACGCCTGAGCAGCAACGGCGCCAAGGCCGGCAACATCAACAATGCGCTGACGATCGCGAAGGGTGAGTACTTCGTCATCCTCGACGCCGACTTCGTGCCGCTGCCCGGCTTCATCGAGCAGACGCTGCCGTTCTTCGACGACAGCACGGTCGCGTTCGTACAGACCCCTCAGACCTACGGCAACCTGCACAACTTCATCTCCCGTGGCGCCGGCTACATGCAGTCGATGTTCTACCGCTTCGTCCAGCCGGGCCGGAACTCGTTCAACGCGGCCTTCTGTGTCGGCACGAACGTCATCTTCCGGCGCGCGGCGATCGACGACATCGGCGGCATCTACACCGACTCGAAGAGCGAAGACGTCTGGACCTCGCTGAGCCTCCACGGCCGCGGCTGGCGCAGCATCTTCCTGCCCGAGACGCTCGCCATCGGCGACGCCCCGGACACCATCGAGGGCTACGCCAAGCAGCAGCTCCGCTGGGCGACCGGCGGCTTCGAGATCCTGTTCACCGACAACCCGCTGTTCACGCGGCGACGGTTGTCGATGGACCAGCGGCTCATGTACTTCGTGACCGCCACCCACTACCTCACGGGCATCGCGCCGGGCCTGCTCCTGTTCGTCCCGGTGTTGGAGATCTTCTTCGACCTGCGTCCCGTGTCCATGGACATCGGCGTCGGCCAGTGGTTCTTCGCCTACTCCGGCTTCTACATCCTCCAGGTCGTGCTCGCGTTCTTCACGCTGGGCTCGTTCCGCTGGGAGGTGCTGATGCTCGCGTCGAGCTCGTTCCCGATCTACATGAAGGCGTTAATGAACGTCATCATCGGGCGGGACACTGCGTGGAGCGTCACCGGCGCCACGAAGAAGGCGGCCTCGCCGTTCAACTTCATCATGCTGCAAGTGGTGACCTTCGTCTTCCTCATCGCGACCACAGCGGTCGGTGTGTGGCGAGACGTCCTCAACTCGCAGGTGTCCGTCGCCACCGTGTGGTGCGGGTTGAACGCCGTCGTCCTCGGCACCTTCCTGTGGGTCGCCTCCGACGAGGTCCGTCGCGGCCGCCGCGGCGACGGCGGCGCACGTGCCGTCGATGCCAGGAGCGTCGCCCTCAGCGAGCTGCTCGCCTCACCGGAGCCGCGCTCCACCCCGTACACCCTCGTCCTCGCCGAGCTCCGCGCACGGCAGACCGACGACCGGCCGGCGCCGACGCTCGCCGTCCCGACGACCAAGGAGGTCACGCTATGACCTGGATCAACAGACTCAGGCTGTGGGGCAGCATCCTTGCCAGCCTCATGATCGTCTTCCTGCTCGTGCTGGTGTTCAACCAGCGCCAGCACACCATCCAGAGCTCGTCAGCGACGATCATCGCGCCTCGTGCGCAGGTGGCGTCGAACTACGGCGGCATCGTCATCAAGGAGTACGTGAAGGTCGGCCAGGTCGTGAAGGCCGGCGACGCGCTGTTCGACGTGAGCAGTGTCAGCCTGCTGCAGGACCTGGCGAACGGCGTGAAGGTCGCGTCGTCGAACACGCTGACCATCGACAAGACGACCGGTGTCCTCACGTACAAGGCGACCATCCCCGGGACGGTCACCCAGGTGAACGCCCAGGAGGGCAGCTACCTGGTCGCGACGCAGCCGCTCGCCGTCATCACCGGTGACGCGGGACGCGTCGTCGAGGCCACCTTCACGCTGACGCCGCGCGAGTACGGGCTCGTCGAGAAGGGGGCAGCCGTGACCGTCCGGCTGCCTGACGACACCGCTGTCTCGGGTGTCGTCGACTCCGCGGTCGTTCAGACGCAGGCCGGCAAGGCCGTCGTGACCGTACGGGTCATCAGCGACCAGCTGAACAGCCGTGAACTGAACTTGCTCGCGACAGACGGCGCACCCGTCCAGGCGACCGTCGTCCTGCGGGACGAAGGCATCCTCGCCGGACCCACGGACGCCTTGCGGGACCTCTTCCGCAAGGTCGGACTCTGACAATGACGAAAGGTGACGCTTCTGCGTCGCCGTTCGAAGGGAGGTGGACCTATGGGTTCGCCACTGATCGATCCGAAGCTCACTCGCCGAACGGTGTTCGGCCTCGCCGGAGGGGGTGCCCTGGTGCTCGGCGCCGGCAGCCTCGCCTCCTGCAGCAAGCCGACACCCACCGCGGCGCCGACCGTGCTCGATAGGGATACGGTCGCGCCACTCGTCGCAGCGATGACGACACGCACCCTGAAGCCGCTGACCATGCCGCGGCTCGCCGAGGGCCTCACGCCGCCCACCAACAGGTGGTTCACCGGCCTGGTGTTCGGTGACGCGCCGCAGCCCGTGTTCCCGATGCCGTTGGGGTTCGCCCTGACGGCGTCGGGAGTCGAGATCTGGCTGCCGAAGCTCGTCGTGAACGACAAGACGATCGGTAGCTCGAAGGAGTCGCCGCTGACGCTGAACGTCGCCGACGTGACCGGAGGTGTCGTCTCCGCGTACGACGTGGCGTCCGTCACGGTGCAGCTGCGCGACGGGTCGGGGGTTGGCCTGGCGGACGTACGGGTCGTGCAGGGCTCGCCGGTCGTCTCGGTGACGGCCCTGCGGGACATCGCCGTGACCAGCCCCGCCTCGTACACGTCGGCTGGCAAGGCCTGGCAGGTTGGTGTGGGCCAGGTTACCTACGGCCTGCTCGGCGACGTGACCGTCTCCGGGTCGGAGGTGCGCCTGGCTTCCGGCAAGACCGGCAGCTGGTTCGTGCCGCCGCCCGGCGTCTCGGTCGGTGACCTGGCGTCGTCGGTGAAGGCCGTCACGGGCACCTCGGTGTCGTACGAGGTCGGCAAGGACACGGTCACCTCCACCCTGCGTTACGCGGGCGGGCCGGCGCTGGTCGCTTCCATGCCGCACCACGAGAGCGACCTGGTGTCGAAACCGAAGGTGCTCGGGACGTACGAGAGCGTGTTCGGGCCGCTGAAGCTGTACGCGACGGACACCCTGTCGTGGCGCTCGAAGCGATGGGAGATCCGGACGGCACTGGATCTGTCGAAGCTCGGCGCGGACCAGAAGGCGCGGTTGGCCACGCAGGTGGCGACCGACGTGTCCGGGTCGCGCCCGTACCCGACGGACACGTACTTCGGTGGCAAGGCGCTGTTCCGTGACGCCATGCTGTGGGAGATCGCGAAGGCGGTGGGTGCCGACGACGTGGCGAAGACGGTCAAGGACCGGCTGACGACCGAGCTCGAGGCGTGGTGCGACCCGAAGGGGGCGGCGACTCGCGGGAACAGGTGCTTCGTGTACGACGAGGCCAACCGCGGGATGGTCGGCCTGGAGCCGTCGTTCGGGTCGGAAGAGTTCAACGACCACCACTTCCACTACGGCTACTTCCTGTACGCGGCGGGGGTGCTGTGCGCCTCGGACTCGGCGCTGGCCGAGAAGCTGGCGCCGGTGATGGACCTGCTCGCGGCGGACATCGCGTCGGGCAAGGACACGGGCCTGTTCCCGGAGTGGCGTCCGTTCGACGTGTACGCGTCCCACGCGTGGGCCTCGGGCACGTCCCCGTTCGCCGACGGCAACAACCAGGAGTCGAGCGCGGAGGGCGTCCACGCGTGGGCGGGTCTCGCGCTGTGGGCAAAGGCGCGTGGCAACGCGGGTCTCGAGACCCAGGCGACCTGGATGCACGCGCTGGAGTCGCAGGCTGCGGCCGCGTACTGGCTGGCGCCGGACCTGTCGGCGTTCCCGGCGTTCCGACACCAGGTCATCGGCATCGGCTGGGGCTCGAAGCGTGACTACGCGACGTGGTTCTCGGCAGAGCCAGTCGCCGTGCTGATGATCCAGGTGCTGCCTGCCAGCCCGAGCGCGGGTTACCTGTCGGCATCGCCGGATCGGGTGGCGGCGGCCGTGACCGAGGCGGTCGGCTCGGGCGACTACAAGAAGGCGTACGGCGACTACTGCCTGCTGTACTCGTCATACGCGAGCAAGGACGCGGCCGCCAAGGCCCTGGAGATAGCCCCGACGCTGGCGGGCAACATCGACGACGGCCTCACCATGTCGTACCTGCTGGCCAGCATCATGACGCGGGCGTGAGGGTCGCCGGAGGGCTGTGGGCCGGGTCTTGGTTCGCGCGCACAGCCTTTCGGTCGGCCTCCTGCCGCGCGCACAGCCGTTAGGGCGCCCGCACAAGCCCTGTGACGAGAATTCGTGACGGAAAGGCTGTGCGGGTGGCACGTGTCTCGGGGCGTCTCGCCGTGCTGTCTCGAAGGGTCGCCCCCCTGTAACGTGCGACCCGTGACCATCACTCGGACCGGCCGGATCGCCTACCAGGGCGAGCCCGGCGCGAACTCGGATGCGGCGTGCCGCGAGATGTACCCCGCGATGACCACGGTGCCCTGCCCGACGTTCGAGGATGCGTTCGAGGCGGTCACCTCGGGCGACGCAGACCTCGCGATGATCCCGGTGGAGAACAACATCGCCGGACGCGTCGCCGACATCCACCGGCTGCTGCCGGACTCCGGCCTGTACATCGTGGCCGAGCACTTCCTGCCGATCCACTTCCACCTGGCAGGCGTGCCGGGCGCGACCGTGGCCGACATCCGTACCGTCCGCAGCCACGTCCACGCGCTCGGCCAGTGCCGCAAGGCGATCCGCGAGCATGGCTGGACGGCGCAGGTCGCCGAGGACACGGCCGGCTCGGCACGTGAGGTGGCCGAGCGCGGAGATCGTACGGTCGCGTCGTTGTGCCCGCCCCGCGCGGCCTCCCTCTACGGGCTCGAGGTGCTCGCCAAGAACGTCGAGGACGAGCACCACAACACCACGCGCTTCGTAGTGCTGTCGCCGGAGCCGGCGACCAACGTGCCGGGCTCGGCGCCGATGATCACGAGCTTCGTATTCCAGGTGCGCAACGTGGCGGCCGCTCTGTACAAGGCGCTCGGTGGTTTCGCCACCAACGGCGTGAACATGACGAAGCTGGAGAGCTACCAGCTGGGCGGCGGCTTCTTCGCGACCCGCTTCTACGCCGACGTCGAGGGCCATCCCGACGACCCGAACCTGTCCGTGGCGCTCGAGGAGCTGGCGTTCTTCTGCGTCCACCTGCGGATCATCGGCACGTACCCGGCCAGCGGCTTCCGCACCACCATCGCCGAGGCCATCGACAACCGGGTCCTCCGCCCGAGCGTCCCGGGCGCGGATGACTGAGGTCTAGGTCGTCGTGCTCGAAAGTGGCAGAGTGGGCGGTCACGTACCTAAGGAGCCCCCATGGCGAAAGTCATCTCGACGTTGTTCATCTCGGCCGACGGGGTCGCGGAGATCGACCCGGCCTGGCACTTCCCGTACTTCGACGAGAACATGGGCCGCGCGGTCGGCGAGGACTACGCGACATCAGACGTGCTGCTGCTCGGCCGAGTCACGTACGACAGCTTCGCGGGTGCATGGCCCGAGCGGGAGCTGGCGGGTGGGGAGGATGCGTCGTACGCGGCGAGCCTGGGCGACACTCGCAAGGTTGTCGTCTCGCGGCAGCCGCTCGAGTTCACATGGCGCCAGTCCGAGCTCATCGAGGGAGAGCTGACGGACGCGGTGGCGGCCCTCAAGGCGGACCCGACCATCCGCGGCATCCTCATCCCCGGGTCGATCTCGGTCGTGCAGCAGCTGCTCGCCGCGAACCTCGTCGATGAGCTGCGCCTGCTGATCCACCCGGTCGCGGCGCGAAGCGGACGCAAGCTCTTCGACGACGGTGACGT
>JAYUEA010000444.1:0-3580 GCA_043739465.1 Propionibacteriaceae bacterium | reverse complement strand
GAACGCCTCGGCCGCGCTCACCACCGCGCCTGACACGTTCGGCAGCTGCGTGTACTGAGCCTGGGTGTTGATCATCGCGATCGCCTGCTCCGGCGTGTACTCCGCACCCCACTGCGACAGGTCCTCCGTGGTGTGCGCATCGCTCACGAGCGTCACCGGGTAGCCCCGGTAGATGCCGCCGTAGAACGTGCTGCGGATGCACGCGTCCGACTGAGCACCGCACAGCATGAACCCTGTCGCGGCCGCATCGGCCAGCCGCTCCGCCAGGTCGGTCTCCGCGAACGAGTCGCCGTACTCCTTCTCGACGATCGGCTCGCCAGGCGCCGGTACGAGTTCGGGGACGATCTGCCAATCATCGGTGTCCGGCACCAGGCCCTCAGACGAGTGCCGTATCCAGATCACCGGCACGCCGCCCTCGCGCGCCCTCTCCACGAGCCCGCGGATCCGCTCGATCACCTCGGCAGCGTTGATGCTCGACGCCATCACACCGACCTGCACGTCGACCACGACGAGGGCCTTCTCGGTTGTGTTCTCAGCCATGCACAGAACGTAGTCGGCCCCACTGACAGAAAACGACGTGCAGTGCGTGGGCCAATGGACGGTACCGATCTGACGATCCCTGGGTTCTGTCAGAGGTGGGTGCCAGGATTCCTTCATGGATCTCGGAGCACTCGTCGACGCATCGGCCGTCGTGACCGCCACCCGGTCCCGCACTGCCAAGGTCGCCGAGCTCGCGCGCCTGCTGCGGGTGGCAGCCGAGTCCGGGCCTCGCGAGGTCTCCCTGGTGACCGCGTTCCTCTCCGGCCGCGTGCCGCACGGCCGGCTCGGCGTGGGATACCGCACGATCACGTCACTTCCGCCTCCCGCGGACACCTCGACGCTGACCCTGGCCGACGTCGAAGCCGCCTTCACCACCCTCGCGGCGGCCGGCGGCCCCGGGTCGGCCACCGTTCGCCGGGACGCGCTCGACGCGCTCTTCTCCGCCGCCACCGCCGGCGAGCGCGACTTCCTCGCCGGGCTTGTGACGGGGGAGGTACGACAGGGTGCGCTCGACGGCGTCATGCAGCTCGCCGTCGCGCAGGCGGCAGGCGTCCCCCTCGACGCCGTACGTCGCGCCTCCATGCTTGCCGGCCGCCTCGATGCGGTGGCTCCCGTGGCGCTCAGCAGCGGTGTCGCGGGACTCGCAGAGATCACCCTCGAGGTCCTGCGACCGATCTCGCCGATGCTGGCCGCGTCGGCGCCCAACGTGCCCGATGCGACGACGTCAGGAGGTCCCTGGTCGGTCGAGCGCAAGCTCGACGGCATCCGCATCCAGGCCCACAAGCGAGGCGACGCGGTGCGCGTGTTCACCCGCTCCCTCGACGACATCACCGACCGACTACCCGACGTGGTCGAGGTCATCGCTGCCCTCCCCGCCGTCACACTCGTGCTGGACGGCGAGGCGATCGCGCTGCGCCCCGACGGCCGACCGCAGCCGTTCCAGATCACCGGCGCTCGTACGGCGTCGTCGAAGGATCCTGTGCTGCTCCGGGCGCAGACGCCGTTGACCACGTACGTGTTCGATGTCCTTCACATCGACGGCCGGTCGCTCATGGAGGAGCCGTTGTCCACGCGGCGTGAGGTGCTCGACGGGCTACTGCCCCCGCCGAACCGCGTCGAGTCCGTGGTGACCGCCGACCCAGCCGTCGCTCAGGCGTTCTTCGCCGAGCAGGTCGCCGCGGGCCATGAGGGCGTCGTCATCAAGAACCTCGCGTCTCCGTACGCGGCCGGTCGTCGCGGCGGGTCGTGGGTCAAGGTGAAACCCCGACACACGCTCGACCTCGTCGTGCTGGCCGTCGAGCGCGGATCGGGCCGACGGCGAGGGACCCTGTCGAACATCCATCTCGGAGCGCGCTCCGGGGGCGGGTTCGTGATGCTCGGCAAGACGTTCAAGGGCATGACCGACGAGATGCTCGCCTGGCAGACCACCCGGTTCACCGAGCTCGCGACGTCCGACGACGGCTGGGTCGTGACCGTACGCCCCGAACAGGTCGTCGAGATCGCTTTCGACGGCCTGCAAGGCTCGTCGCGCTACCCCGGAGGTCTCGCCCTCAGGTTCGCCCGAGTCCTGCGCTACCGCCACGACAAGCCGGCGGAGGAAGCGGACACGATCGAGACCGTACGGATGCTGGCAGGCCCCGTCACGGACTGACCCCTCGACGCCGCGTTGATCCTCTGGCAAGGTCAGCGGACATGAGCCTCGCCTTCCTCGCGACCTCACTCGTCATCATCGCTACTCCCGGCACGGGCGCGATCCTCACGATCGCCGCCGGGATCCGCGGCGGGAAAGGCCTCGCGCTGGTCAAGGCGTTCGGTTGCACCCTCGGGATCGTCCCCCACCTCGTCGCCGCGATCTCGGGCACCGCCGCGCTGCTGGCGATGGGCGGCGTCGCGTTCGAGGTGCTGCGCTGGGTCGGTATCGCCTACCTGCTCTACATGGCCTGGACCACCTGGCGCTCCACCGGCGCGCTCACGCTCGACGAGTCGGCCCTGCAGCGCTCGGCCCTCCGCACGATCGGCAACGCCATCCTCGCGAACCTGCTCAACCCGAAGCTCACGGTGTTCTTCTTCGCGTTCCTGCCCCAGTTCATCCGGGCCGAGGCGCCGAGCCTGCCGCAGATGCTCACGCTCAGCGGCATCTTCATGGCGCTCACGTTCGTGGTCTTCGCGATGTACGGGCTCGCGGCGAGCTTCTTCCGCCGCCACCTCATTGATCGTGCGAAGGTCACCCGACGCATCCAGAAGGGCTTCGCGCTCGGCTACGTCGGCATCGGCGTCGGTCTCGCCACGACCCACCGCTGATGTGCTGCCCTCGGTGGCCCGGGCGCAGCTCAACCCCGTTCCCGAAGAGATCCTCGCCCACGTTCTCGAGATCGTGGCATCCCCGTGGAAGAGCTCGAGGGTCGATGCCCTGTCCCGAGAGCATGACATCGAGGCCGACCGGGGTCCGGAGCTGTGGGTCGCACTGGACCACGAGTCGGGCTACCACTGGTTCCTCTGGGCTGGTCTCCCCCAGCTGGACCTGGCTTCCGCGGTCCACGTCCTGAGAGACGGCTTCGCCCACGCATTCGGTCCTCCCGATGACGAGGTCCGCTATCCCGATGGCGGCCACACTGCAGCCTGGCGGGTCCGGGGTCTCGCCATCGAGCTCTACCTGCACGCGGGGCGGCCCCCCGCCGACGGTCACAGACCGCCGACCAGTCCTCTCGTGCAGCTCGGGATCACGCAGAGCGCAGAGGCCTAGAGCAACGAGCCCCCGCTCGCTGGTCGCGAACCGCTTCAACCGCACGATTTCCGTGTTCTGGGCCCTGGCATCGGATCCTCGATGATGAGGACCTCACGAAGCTCTGGTTACGAGCCGCTCCAGAGGCCCCAAAGCACGGACTTCGTGCGGTCCACCGATCGGCGGTCTTCACCTGCACTGCGATAACCCAGGAATCGTGAGGTCGAACCATCAGGACGTAAGCGCGCGCCGGAGATGACCCTTCGCGGCAGAGAGTCGTGCCCGGGCCTCGGCGGCATCCACGCCCGCCAGCACCAT
>JAYUEA010000443.1:0-10766 GCA_043739465.1 Propionibacteriaceae bacterium | reverse complement strand
CCGACTTCGCCGCGTACGTCGAGCACTACGCCTTGCTCTCCCCGGTCATGGGCGCGGCCTATCACGTGTGGCGGGTCGCGGCAGGTACGGGCGCGATCGACGCGGTCGAGGCGAAGCACGGCGCCATGGCGTACCGGCAGGCCGGCAGCCAGCGCATGGTCGCCGACCTGCTCGGCGCGGGGAACGCGATGCTCACCGCGGCGACGGTGGTCATCACGCCCTCGCCGAAGACCGCCAAGCGTGTGCTCGCATGGACGCCGGATGTCGACATCCGCACGATCCCGAGCGGCGTCGACGCGCTGCCGATGACGGGCCCGGACGTGCCCCGGAGCTCGGGGGTGCGGTTCGCGTACATCGGCCGCATCGCGCCGGAGAAGAACATCGGGCTGCTGCTCGACGCGTACAAGATCGTCCGCAAGGCCGTCCCCGGCACCGAGCTGATGCTGGTCGGCGACTGGAAGAAGGTGCCGTCACTGCGGGCACGGCTGCTGCGCGCGAAGCGGCACCCCGAGATCACGCTCGTCGGCGAGGTCGACCGAAGCAACCTCGGCCCGTACTACGCGTCCGCAGACGTCTTCGTCTTCCCGTCGCTGACCGACACCCAGGCGCTCGTGCTGCACGAGGCCGCACACGCCGGGCTGCCGCTCATCGTGTGCGACGCGGAGCTGGGCCTGATGGTCGAGGACAAGGTCAACGGCGAGTTCGCCGAGGCGACGGCAGATGCTCTGGCCGGGTCGATGCTGCGGATGATGGATCGGGTCAGCGACCCGGTGGCCCGCGCCCGAGCCGCGGCCGTCAGCCGTGAACGAGCCGGCCGGTACACGCTGGCGGCCCAGAACCGGGCTGTCCTCGACCTGTACACGGAGGTCGCCTGCGGCGTGCGGAAGATGCCTGTTCGGGGACATGTCCCCGGCCGCTTCGCCCGCACCTGGGCGCGCGTCGCCGCGATGACCCGCTGATCGGACGTCGTACGGCCAACGGGTGATGTGCGACGTCGTCATCCAAGAGGCACGGCCTCCGCCTGCGACGTCGGGTGGAAGTAAGGGCCTATGCGAAGCGGGAGTCGAGGTCGTACGTGACCTTGCCTCGCAGCAGGGTGGCGACGACGCGGGTGGAGAACTGCACGCCTTCGTACGGGGTGTTCTCCGCCAGGCTCGCGAGGTCGCGGCCGGTCGCGATCCATGCGCGCTGCGGGTCGACGAGGCAGAGGTTGGCCGGGGCGCCGAGCTCCAGCGGCTGCCCGTGGTTCTCGAGGCCCGCGAGCCTGGCCGGCGCGACCGACATCCGGTCCGCGACATCGGCCCAGGTGAGCCGGCCGGTGGTCACGAAAACCTCGGCCACGACCGCGAGTGCGGTCTCGAGGCCCAGCATCCCCATCGACGCCTCGCACCAGTCGGCCTGCTTGGTCTCGCGCGGGTGCGGCGCATGGTCCGTACCGACCACGTCGATCGTGCCGTCCGCCAGCGCCTCGCGCACCGCTTCGACGTCGGCGACCGACCTCAACGGCGGGTTCACCTTGAATGCCGGGTCGCGGGTGGTGGCAGTCGTGTGGTCGAGGTACAGGTGGTGCGGCGTCACCTCCGCGGTGATCGGGTAGCCCTGCGCCTTCGCCCACCGCACCACCGCGACCGTGGCGGCCGTCGAGATGTGGCACGCGTGCACGCGGCACCCGAGCTCGGCGCCCATGATGGCGTCGCGCGCGACGATGACCGACTCCGCCATCGTGGGCCAGCCGGGAAGACCCACCGCCGCCGCGATACCCCCGTCGACCTGCGCGCCGACCGTGAGCAGCGGGTCCTGCGAGTGCTGGGCGATCACCCCGCCGAGAGCAGCGACCTGTACGAGTGCGTCGCGCATCACGTCCGAGCGGGCCACGCACTTGCCGTCGTCGGAGAACATCCGCACGCCGACCGCGCCCATCGCCGCGATGTCCGCGACCTGCTCGCCGTTCTCGCCGACGGTGACGGCGCCGATGGGTACGACATCGACCAGGCCGACCTCGACGCCGCGGCGCCTCTCGTACTCGCAGATCTCCGGGGTGTCCGCAACCGGCACGGTGTTCGGCATCGCACACACCGCGCCGTACCCACCGCGGGCTGCGGCCAGGGAGCCGGTCTCGATGGTCTCGGCGGTGCCGGGGCCGGGGTCGCGCAGATGGGTGTGGGGGTCGACGAGCGCGGGCAGCGCGACCAGGCCGGTGCAGTCGACGCGGACCTCGGTGCCGTCGGGCTCCACGAGGACGCCGTCACGGATCGCGAGGTCGCGCACCCCCTGGCCCAGCACGTCCAGTCCGGCCAACAGCGTCATGGGACTCCCCTCTCGCATCCGTCGGATGGACGCTACCAACCCCGGGGCCTGAGCCGCGCCAGGGCTCAGCCCTGCGAGGACGGCGGCTGCCCATACGAGGTCGGCTGGCCGTAAGGGGTCGCGGTCGGGACCTGCCCGTATCCAGGTCCGGTCGGGTAGACGCCGGGCGCCTGCCCGTACTGCGGCGCCTCCCCATACTGCGGCGGCTGGCCGTACTGCTGGGGCTGTCCGGACTGCGAGGGCTGCCCGTACTGCTGGGGCTGCCCGTACTGCTGGGCCTGCCCATAGCCTGGCATCCCATAGCCGCCCTGCGCCGGTCCGTACTGCGGGCCAGGTCCGGGCATCGGCTGGCGCGCGTAGGCCGGTCGGTCGGGGACGTTCATGCCGAACGCGTGCGCGACCGGACCGAGTTCGCGGCGACGCACCTGGTCGCCGTACATGACGGTGACGAAGATCAGCTTCAGCGGCACCATCACGAGCTGCACGCCGAATGTCACCACCGAGAGGCCGACCATGACCGCGAGGAACGCCCCGCTCTGCATCGTCTCGAGGACCGCAGTCGCGGGCGAGCTCGACGAGGAGGACGACGTGGGCATCGTGGCGCCGGCCACCGACATGATCGCCTGACCCGCCACGGACACGACCTGCTGGGCGGCTCCGGCAGCCAGACCGAACACGAGTAGGAAGCCGAGGGTGCGCCAGAAGGCCTCGCGGGTGATGTCCCACGCGCGCCGGAGCGCCGCCATGCCGGACAGGTCCTCGAGCGCGCAGACCTGCATCACGTACGCGAGCTTCACCTCCACGACGAACGCCGCGAGCACGACGATCGCGAGCAGCAGCCACGACAGCAGCAAGCCACCGAACACCGTGGCGAGCATCTCGTTCTCGAGGTCCGTCCCGGACAACCCGGACGTCGTGAGGCTGAACACCCGCGCCATCCCCAGGCCCATCGGCAGCATTGCCAGCGCGATGCCGAGCCCGTACAGCATCAGCGCCGCGACATACAGGAGGACGAACCGTCCGAAGAAGCCCTTCGAGAGCGTACGGAGCTCGGAGACAGTCGGGAACCGCTGCTGCGTGGCTTCGTTGGCGCAGGTGATCATGACGCCGGTGAAGTAGAGCGAGATCGCGCCGCCGACCAGGGCTGCCACCACGATCACCAGGAACATGATCCCCGTGGCCGTCAGGACGGTGCGCAGGGTGGAGATGGAGTCGAGCGTGTCCCGCTGGCCGATGGACAGGACCTGGCCGAAGAACACCACCATCGCCACGATCATCGCCACGACGAGCAGCGCGACGGTGATGAGCTGCTGGAGAGCGGTGAGGCCGAGGAACGCTCCGATGCGACGACGGAAGACCGAGAAGGTGGTCGTGAAGATGTCACCTAGCCCCATCGGGCTGGGCGCGATCTTTACCGCGGCTGCGCTCATGCGGCCAGCCTACGGACCGGGTCGGCGCCGGAAGCGCCGACCCGACCCGGATCAGACCCTGGCAGCAGCCTGAGCGGCCGCGAGCTCCTCGTCGTCGACGATCCCGCCGGAGAACTGCGACTGGTACAGGTCGTAGTAGGCGCCCTTGGCCGCCAGCAGGCTGGCGTGGTTGCCCTGCTCGACGATCTGGCCGTGCTCCATGACCAGGATCACGTCAGCGTCGCGGATGGTCGACAGGCGGTGAGCGATGACGAACGACGTACGACCGTGACGCAGCGCGCCCATCGCCTTCTGCACCAGCACCTCGGTGCGGGTGTCGACCGAGCTCGTCGCCTCGTCGAGGATCAGCAGCGCCGGATCGGCGAGGAACGCCCGCGCGATCGTGATCAGCTGCTTCTCGCCGACGGAGACGTTGCTTCCCTCCTCGTCGATGACCGTGTCGTAGCCCTCCGGCAGCGCGTGGACGAACCGGTCCACGTATGTGGCGCGGGCCGCGGCGAGGACCTCCTGTTCGCTGGCCGTCGGGCGGCCGTACGCGATGTTGTCGCGGATCGAGCCGTGGAACAACCACGTGTCCTGGAGGACCATGCCGAGGTTGCTGCGCAGGTCGGCCCTGGGCACCGAGCTGATGTCGACGCCGTCGAGGGTGATCCGGCCGCCGTTCAGCTCGTAGAACCGCATCACGAGGTTGACCAGCGTGGTCTTGCCGGCGCCGGTCGGGCCGACGATGGCGACGGTCTGGCCCGGCTCGACCTCGAGGTTGAGGTTCTCGATCAGCGGCTTGTCGGGCAGGTACGAGAAGTCCAGGTTCTCGAAGGTGACCTTGCCCTGTACGGGCTCGGGCAGCGTGCCGGTCGACTCCGGGCTCATCTCCTCGGCGTCCAGCACCTCGAAGACGCGCTCGGCCGACGCCACACCCGACTGCAGCAGGTTCGCCATCGAGGCGATCTGCGTCAGGGGCTGCGTGAACTGTCGCGAGTACTGGATGAAGGCCTGTACGTCGCCGAGGCTGAGCTGGCCGGCAGCGACCCGAAGGCCTCCGACGACCGCGACGAGCACGTACGACAGGTTCCCGACGAAGAACATCACCGGCATGATGATCGCGCTGATGAACTGCGCGCCGAACGCCGCCTTGTACAGCTCGGCGTTCTTGTCGTGGAAGGTCGTGTTCATCTCCTTCTGGCGGCCGAACACCTTGACGAGCGCGTGGCCGGTGAAGGCCTCCTCGATCTGGCCGTTGAGCTCGCCGGTGTGCTTCCACATCGCGGCGAACCGCTTCTGAGACTGCTTGCCGATGACGGCGACGAGACCGACGGAGACAGGGATCGACACGAGCGCGATGACGGTCAGGATCGGTGACACGGTGAGCATCATGATGAGTACGCCGATGACGGTCAGCAGGCTGGTCAGCAGCTGCGAGAGCGTCTGCTGCAGGCTCTGCGACACGTTGTCGATGTCGTTGGTGACGCGGCTCAGCAGCTCACCGCGGGGCTGCTTGTCGAAGTACGACAAGGGCAGACGCTCGAGTTTGGTGGCGACCTCGCGCCGCATCTCGTACACGGTCTTCTGCACGACGCCGTTGAGGATCCAGCCGTTGGCCCACATGAGGACCGAGCCGAGGGCGTACAGGCCGACCGCCAGCATCAGCCACCTGAACAGGTCGTCGAACAGGATGCCCTGGCCGGGGGTGACGTTCATCTTGGCCAGCATGTCCGCGAGGTTGGCCTGACCGCTGGCGCGCAGCTGGGCGATGATCGTGGCGATCGGGACGCCTGCGGGCAGGTTCTTGCCCACGACGCCGGCGAAGATGATGTCGGTCGCCTTGCCCATGACCTTCGGGCCGAGGACGTTGAAGGTGACGCCGATCGCGGCCATGACGATAACGATCGAGACCGCTACCTTCTGCGGGCTCAGGTAGCCGACCAGGCGCTTGAGCGACGGGCCGAAGCTGACGGCCTTCTCGGCCACGGCGCCGCCCATGGCCCCCATCGGGCCGTGTCCACGGCTCGTAGGGGCATTCTTCGGGCGCTCGTTGGCGACGACCGGCGTGTTCTGCTCGGTCGTGGCGTCCGTCTTGTCTTCGGTTTCGG
Source organism: Propionibacteriaceae bacterium (assembly GCA_043739465.1). GTDB lineage: Bacteria > Actinomycetota > Actinomycetes > Propionibacteriales > Propionibacteriaceae > Fen-668. Next base: position 4,939 of record JAYUEA010000443.1, on the reverse strand, counting down.
TGCTCATGCGGCGTCCTCCACGCTCAGCTGGGAGTCGACGATCTCGGCGTAGGTCTCACAGGACTTCAGCAGCTCGTCGTGGCTGCCGCGGCCGACGATGCGGCCCGCCTCGAGGACGATGATGTCGTCGGCGTCCCGGATGGTCGACACGCGCTGCGCGACGACCAGGACGGCCGACTCCCTGGTCTCCGAGATGAGCGCCGCGCGAAGCTTCGCGTCGGTGGCTACGTCGAGGGCGGAGAACGAGTCGTCGAAGATATAGATGTCAGGTCGTTTGACCAGGGCCCTCGCGATGGAGAGTCGCTGCCGCTGGCCTCCGGACACGTTCGTACCGCCCTGGGCGATCGGCGCGTCCAGCTCGCCGGTCATCTCGCGGACGAAGTCGGCCGCCTGAGCCACCTCGAGCGCGTGCCACAGCTCCTCGTCGGTCGCGTCGGGCTTGCCGAAGCGGAGGTTGCTGGCGACCGTGCCGGTGAACAGGTACGGCTTCTGCGGGACGAGCCCGATCCGGTTCCACAGGATCTCGGGGTCCAACCTCCGTACATCGACACCGTCGACCTCGACCTGACCGCCCGTCGCGTCGTACAGGCGGGGAACCAGATTCACCAGCGTGGACTTGCCGGAGCCGGTCGCGCCGATGACGGCAGTCATCGTGCCCGGGCGGATGTCGAACGTCAGGTCCTTCAGGACCGCGTCCTCGGCGCCGGGGTAGGTGAACGTGACGTCGGTGAGCTGGACGTTGCCGGCCTCGCCGATCTGCATGACGGGGTTCTTCGGCGGCACGACGGTCGAGTCGGTCTCGATGACCTCCATGATGCGCTCTGCACAGACGGCCGCACGCGGCACCATGATGACCATCATCGTGGCCATCATCACGCTCATCAGGATCTGCATCAGGTACGTGAGGAACGCCGTCATCTGACCGACCTGGATGTTGCCCGCGTCGATCTGCTTGGACCCCACCCACAGCACGGCGACCGTGGACACGTTCAGGATCAGCATGACGATCGGGAACATCGTGGCCATCGCGCGCCCGACGGTGAGGGCGGTCTTGGTGACGTCGCGGTTCGCGACGGCGAAGCGGTCGCGCTCGTACGGCTCACGGACGAAGGCGCGGACGACGCGGATGCCGGAGATCTGCTCGCGCAGCACCCGGTTGAGGGCGTCGATCCGCTTCTGCATGGACGCGAAGACCGGACCCATGAAGGTCACGAGGACGCCGATGACCACGCCGAGGATGACGACTGCGACGAGGATGATCCAGCTCATCGTGACGTCCGTACGAAGCGCCATGATGACGCCGCCGATCATGGTGATCGGTGCGCCGAGGATCATGATGCAGGTCATCAGGACCAGCTGCTGCACCTGCTGCACGTCGTTCGTGGTCCGCGTGATCAGCGACGGAGCACCGAACTGGTTCACCTCACGCGAGGAGAACGAGAGGACGTTGTCGAAGACCGCGGCGCGGGTGTCGCGGCCGAAGGACATCGCGAGCTGGGCCCCGAAGAACGCGGCCCCGATCTGGGCGATCACCTGGATGAACGACACGGCGAGCATGTAGCCGCCGTGTACCCAGATGTAGTGGGTGTCGCCCTTGGCGACGCCGTTGTCGATGATGCCGGCGTTCAGCGTGGGCAGCTCGAGGCTGGCCGCGGTGGCGAACGCCTGGAGCAATATCACGATGAGGAGCTGGGTCAGGTACGGCTTCAGCCCTCTGGAAAGCAGTCGATTCATTGCGTGATTGAACATGCAGGCTCCTTCACAAGCGCGTGTACGAGGAGGTCGGTGAAAACTCCGGGGTCGGTCAGCGTGGGGACGGCGGGGAGGCCGTTCGCGAAGACGGTCGTACGGAGGAACGAGGCGGCCGTCGCAGGGTCGACCCATAGCTCGTCCGCGTGGAAGGCGAGTACGCGAGCGGCTGCCTCGCCGATGGCCACCTGGTCATCCATGAACTTGTTCTTGTCGTGGGGGCCGTGGTTGCGGCGCCGATCCGTGTCGTTCTGCGCGGTGTGGAGGGCCATCATGACCAAGCGGATCCGCGTCATCGAAGCCTCGATCACCACAGCCACTGCCCGTACAGCGTCCTCCGCGTGGTCGGTCGGCGGGATCGCCTCGATCGCGGCGATGACGAACTTCGGGTCGAGCAGGTGCTCGACGACCGCGGCAAGGATCTCGTCCTTGGACTCGAAGACGCGGAACAGGGTGCCCTCGGCGATTCCGCAGGCATCGGCGATCTGGCGCGTGGTGGCGGCCGGCCCATGCTCGAGCACGAGGTCTGTGGTGGCCTCGATGATCGCCTGACGGCGATCCTCGGGGGCCATGGGGCGAGCGCGATTCACCCGGACAGTATGAATGAGTGAGTGCTCACTCAGCAAGTCGAATGCGGAACTTTCTTCGTGGGATGGATCTGCCGGCCGACGTACGGGAGAACGCTTCCACCAGCCCGAACAGTCGACGCCTGGCAGATTCCTCCCAGGGTGAGCGGTGTCGCCGGGCTAGATCGAGGGGTCTGCGGCCGACTGCGGGGCGGCTGCGGACGGGGCGGACCACGGCGCGGCCGATGGTGCCGAGACCGGGGCGGCCGAGGCGCCGGACATCGGGGCGGTCGTCGAGGCGGCCGAGGAAGCAACCTGGGTGGGAACCGGGACCAGCTTCACGGCGGTTCCGTACGCAGTGAGCTCGTACAGGCCGTCAGCGGCCGGGCCGTCGGCGAAACGTACGGACACGACCGCGTCACCACCGGCCGACCTCGCCATCTCGGCGAGTGCGGCCAGCGCGTCCTGACGTGCGCGAGCCAGCAGGCTCACCATGTCGGGGCCGACCTTGGCCTGTGTAGTACGCGTCGTGGTGCCGACGACGATGCCGACGACCGCTGACACCTCGCGGCCAGCAACGACGTCGGACGTCGACAACGGCAGCCCGATCGCCACGTACTCGGGCTTCCTCGGCGCCGGCTCGGGCACCGGGGACGACTGCGGCGCGGGCACAGGGACCCACCCACCCGGCGACGCCTGCGGGCCAGGCTGCGGAGCCGGAGGCTGGCCGATGCCCGGCTGACCCGGCTGCCCGTACGGCTGGGGCGCGTACGGCCCCGGCTGCGGCTGCTGAGGCTGCTGCTGCGGGGGCTGGCCATATCCCGGCTGCCCGTACGGAGGCTGGCCCGGCTGACCCGGCTGCCCGTACGGAGGCTGGCCCGGCTGAGGCTGCCCAGGCTGCGGTCCGTAACCCGGCTGACCGTACGGCGCGCCGTATCCGGGCTGCCCCGGAGGGCCGTACTGCGGCGGGCCGAACTGGCGGGGATCAGGTTGCCCATAGGTCATGCGGCCAGTGTAGGGACCCCGAGGTTCCACGGAGCCGACTGACCAGTGCCACCTATAGAGGCCGAACCGCCCGCACAACCCCTGTGACGACCCCGTACACGCGCACAGCCCCTAGGTCACCTGCACAACCCCTGTGACGCCATCTCGCGACGGAAGGGTTGTGCGCCTGGCCGGTGGGGCCGAGTGATCGGTGCCGATGTGCGCGCCTGATGCCCTTCCCCGGTCAGCCGGGACGAAACCCGTCGGCATCCTCTGCGGCGCTGTCGATACTGTTGCGCGGTGACCGACGAGCCCCTTCTCAGCGAGCGTGACGTCTTCGAGCAGCTCCAGGTGCGCCTGGACAAGCGCGCGGCGATCCTGGCGTCCGGCCGCGAGGCCTACCCGGTGCACGTCGACCGTACGCACTCGCTGCATCAGGTCCGGGAGACCTGGGGCCACCTCGAGGCCGGCGACCAGACCCAGGACACCGTGGGCATCGGCGGCCGCGTGGTCTTCCTCCGCCCCTCAGGCAAGCTCTGCTTCGCCACCCTCGCCGACGGCTTCACTGCCGACGACCCTGGCGAGCGCCTCCAGGTGATGGTCTCCCTCGCCGAGGTCGGCGACAAGTCGCTGGCCCGCTGGAAGACCGAGGTCGACCTGGGCGACTTCGTGTACGTGACCGGCCGGGTCATCGCGAGCAAGCGCGGCGAGCTGTCGGTGCTGGCGACCGACTGGGCGATCGCCTCGAAGGCGCTGCGCCCCCTGCCCGTACTCCACAAGGACCTCTCCGAGGAGACCCGCGTCCGCCAGCGCTACGCCGACCTCATCGTGCGCCAGGAGGCGCGCGACATGCTGCGCACCCGCTCGGCGGTCATGCGTTCCATCCGCGAGACCCTCTTTCGTGAGGGCTTCCTCGAGGTCGAGACGCCTGTGCTGCAGACGATCCACGGCGGCGCGGCCGCACGCCCGTTCCGTACCCACCTCAACGCCTTTGACATCGACATGACGTTGCGGATCGCCCTCGAGCTGTTCCTCAAGCGAGCGATGGTGGGCGGCGCTGACCGCGTGTACGAGATCGGCCGGATCTTCCGTAACGAGGGCATCGACTCCTCGCACTCGGCGGAGTTCACGATGCTCGAGTCGTACGCGGCGTGGGGCGACCAGTTCACGATCGCCGCCACGACGCAGAAGATCATCATCGACGCGGCGGACGCCGCCCTGGGCACCCGCGTCGTCCCTGGGCGGACCGGCGACATCGACCTCGACGGCGAGTGGACCTGGCTGTCCTTCTACCCCGGCCTGTCCGCAGCCCTCGGCGAGGAGATCACCCTCGAGACGCCGCTGGATCGGCTCAAGGCCATCGCCGATGCCCACGAGATCGCGTACAAGCCGGACATCAAGGACGGCAAGATGGCGATGGAGCTGTTCGGCGAGCTCGTCGAGCACACGCTGGTGGCGCCCACGTTCGTCTGCGACTACCCGGCCGTCGCGCAGCCGCTTGCCCGCCCGCACCGCGACGACCCGCGGCTGGTCGAGGCGTGGGACCTCATCGTGGACGGCGTCGAGCGGGCCACCGGGTTCTCCGAGCTCATCGACCCGGTCATCCAGCGCGAACGGCTCACAGCCCAGTCGCTGGCCGC
>JAYUEA010000442.1:0-3584 GCA_043739465.1 Propionibacteriaceae bacterium | reverse complement strand
ACCAGCCCGGCGAGGACGAAGACGATGCTCGCCCACCACGGGGCCGCCGCCGCCTCGCCGAGGACGACGATGCCGATTGTCACCCCGACCATCGGATCAATGACGGTAAGGCCGGCGACCACCATGCTGGGTGAGCCGGTGGAGTACGCGGTCTGGACGAAGTAGCTGCCCAGGAGGGCGGCCGCGAGAAGCCCGACGAAGCAGACGACCGTGAGCCAGTCCGCGAATACCAAGTGGAATCCGGTCTGCAGGAGGGTCTGCACCCGCGTGATGAGCACCTTCGCCAGGGTCGCTACGAAGCCAAACAGCATCCCCGCACCGACCACGTAGAAGAGCCGCGGGAGCGTCATCCGTAGTACCGCGAAGCCGATCCCAAAGATCGCCAGAACCACGGACAGGATCGCCACCACGACGACCAGTTGAGTCTCCTGAATGGGTACCGTCGTGGTCGTCACGGCAGCGATGCCCACGAAGGCCCCGACTCCGAGCACGCAGAGGAGGACGGCGCGGACGGCAGCCGCGTCGAGACGCTTCTTAGTGACCCGAGCGTTCACCAGCACCGTGATGACCAGCGCAACGGCCCCTAAAGGCTGGACAACCGTCAGCGGGGCCAGATACAGGCTGAACAGCTGGAAGACGATCGCCAGACCGAGCAGCAGCGTGCCGAGGAGCCAGGAGGGCCTCCGAGCCAGGGCCAACAGCTCACCGACATGCAGTCCGACCCGAGCTCCGCCCGAGCCTCGGGATCCGACCTTCGCGACGCCGTGCTGCTGGAGCTGTGAGCCGATCGCCAGGAACACCGCACCGACGAGCGCGACCGGGATCCCGAGAGCCTGGGCGGGCGTGAGGGAGATCGCGGCGTGGCCCATATTTCGAGGCTACAGGCCGCCAAACAGGCGAAGGGGCGACAGGGCCGGATGTCCTCGAACAGCGGAGCCGTCCTCCCAGGAGCGCAGGGGCGAGCGTGTGGCCAGCGCCGAACGGTTGGACATCGCAGCGGGGCTTGCCCGGCGGGGCTGTATGAGTCCGGTCGCGCTGCTGCATCGCCACCGAGGGGCCCGCGGCGGCCCTCGCGGAGGAGAGAAGCGGGTCGCTGGGGGTTCTCATTGATCGGCCTCGTGAGAAGACCCGCGGTATCGCTTCTCATTAACGAAGGAGGTTGGCCTTGCGGCAGCGGCGCAGGTGCCTGCCGCCCCGCGCGGTCCCCCGGAGCAGCTTCAAAGGCCCTGCTCGGAGGTACCCCGCCGCGATGGAGACTCACGCCTGCCCACGCACGCAGCTCAGCTCGACGCCCTGGCGACCCGCTGGGACGCCGCAGGCGTCCTACGCAACGCCGCGCGGACCGACACTCTCCGCCGCCGCATCGCCGCCGGCAAGTTTCCTGAGTCACGCTTCGGCGTTGGGCTGATCAGGGTGCGCGCCCAGGATGTCGACCGGCTGTACCGGCGCGTCCCCGTCGGCGACGCACTCGCTAGGTGACGAAGGTCCTGACCCTGGCCCGACCGTACCGTGAACGGGCCGAGCAGCTCAGCGAAAGCATCGGTCGGCGTGTCACGATCCGTCCTGCGGCGACCGTACGATGGTCAGACTCCTGCTGGGACCGGCGGGTGCTCCACGTCAGCACGCCCGTGCGCCAAGCGACTCGAACGCCACGCCGGGTGGTGGGTCGGCGGGCTGAATCGAAAGTGGTGGTACCCATGACCTCGCCCCAGAGTGGCCTCGCACGGCGATCTGCAGACCCAGGGATCTTCCGCAGGGCCAGCCACCCAGCCATGCAGCTCGGACTGGCGGCTGCCGCCTTCGCACTGCTCGCCGTGGCCGGCATTGCTCTCCGACCTGGACAGGACCTCGGGTTGGCCCGGGCTCTCAATGAGCTGCACACCGGCGCTCTCGGGGTGGTGGCGTCCGCCACCTACAACGTGTTCGAGCCGGTGCCCTCGGTCGTCCTGACAGCTGCGATTGCGGCCCTGTTCTGGATCGTCAGGGATCTGCGTACCGGGGCCGCGTTCGCCGGTGTCGTCGCCCTCACATGGATCCCGGCGGAGCTCCTCAAGCTGATCGTCCATCGCGGCCGACCCGACGCGAACCTGATGCCGCACCCCTTCCTGCCCGTTCAGGTCGACCCGTCCTTTCCCAGCGGCCACACCGCGTTCATCGTGGCCCTTGTCGTGGCCCTCGCGTTCGTGGCTCGGGGTACTCGCTGGCACCCCATCGTCGTGGGCGTGGGCACGGTCCCGATCGTGCTGATCGCTGTGACGCTCGCGATCGATGCGGTCCACTACCCGACGGACATTGCAGCGTCCATCGTGTGGTCACTCGCCGTTGCACCGGCAGCGCGGCTCGTCTGGGTGGACTGGGTGATGCCTCGGATACCGTTCCTTACCGTCCCTGGCGCCACCACCGAGACCACCACAGCAGGCCAGGACGGGCCTCCGACCCCGAGCGGACCCCCTGCGAACTAGCGAAGCCGGCGTCCGCCTGACGGGGGGCCAGACCGCGCTGGCGCGGCAGGCACACGCTCTCGGACGGGGTACTGGCGTGGTGGCGACGACTCGACGAGGGTCGCGGCCGGCGAGTTCTCCTTGGATCCACTGGTGCTGTTGAGCATGCGGTGTGCGACTGGTGGCCGGCCTGTCGGCGAGCGGGGTAGCGTCGGCTGCGACGTGGTTGGTGAAAGGTGGGTCATTGCGATGCAGATGCCCAAGCACACTGATGAGGCGAAGGCGTACTTCCGCTCGCTGGTTCCTGATCTGCCCGGGGTGGAGGTCCGACCGATGTTCGGTGCGGTGGCCGCGTTCGTCAACGGCAACATGTTCTCCGGCTTGTTCGGTGACAGCGTGGGGGTCAAGCTGGACCAGGTCGGTCTGGCCGAGCTCGCAGACCTGCCAGGGAGCGGGCCGTTCGGCCCGGAACAGCGTCCCATGGGCGGGTACCTGTCGCTGCCCGGCAGTCTTCCCGACGCGGAGAAGACGGCCTGGATGACCCGGGCCTACGACCATGTCGCCTCGTTGCCCTCCAAGGAGAAGAGGGCCCGGCCTCGTCGAACCGGCTAGGGCCACGCGGGACGCGCACTCGACTTCGGCTGACTCGACAGGGAGGTCTGGCGGTTGGGGATCTTGCCGACCTGTCTGGTCACGATCAGACTGGGCCGATCATGCAGCACGTTGCGGCGTGCGCCCGATCCGTCCAGGAGGAACCATGGCGAACCTTGTTGTGCATTTCGAGATCCACGCGTCAGAGCCGCAGCGCCTGATCGACTTCTACTCCAGCCTGCTCGGGTGGGAGTTCACCAGGTTCGGTGACATGGACTACTGGGGGATCGGCACCGGCGAGGGATCGATCCAGGTGGGTACTGCCGGCCACGGGATCAACGGTGGCCTGACCCGGCGGCGCGGGCCCAGCCCGGCCAGTGGTGCGCCGGTCGCCGGTGCCAACCTGGTCGTCGGTGTCGACGACGTCGACGCCACGTTCACGAAGGGGATCGAGCTTGGCGCGAGTGAAGCCATGGCTCCCGATGACATGCCCGGCGTCGGCCGGCTGGCCTACCTGATCGATCCCGACGGGAACGTCTTCGGATTCATCTC
>JAYUEA010000441.1:0-10797 GCA_043739465.1 Propionibacteriaceae bacterium | reverse complement strand
TCACCCGGAACGCGGGCGAGGCGGCCTGGAGCGCCGCGGTGCGCTGGTCGACCGTGTCCCGCGTCACCTTCACGCCGATGAGCTGGCTGAGCTGAGCGAACTGGTCGGTGGTCGCGTTCTCGAGGAACACCGGGTCGAGGAAGTCGGTGGGAGACGACATCCCGACGACGAAGCCGATCGGCAGGATGGGTGTCCGCGTGTACGCGTACATCAAGGAGAGATGGGCCCCCGCCGAGGCCCCCATCAACGCGACCTCGGTGATCGGCCACCCGTGCGTACGCGCTGTGTCCCGGTAGGTCGCGAGAGCCAGGTCGATGTCGGCGAGCATGTCGGCGTACGTCGCGCCCTGGTCGAACATCCGGTAGTCCATCGACGCCGCGACGTACCCGAGCCGGGCGATCGTTGCGCACAGCCCCGCGAAGTCGGCCTTGCTGCCCGACGACCAGCCACCGCCGTGGATCAGCAGGAACGCGCTCGTGTTCTTCGGCCGGCTCGGCGGGTAGCAGAGGTCCATCTTCTGAGCCTTGTTCGACCCGTAGGCGACGTCGGCCCCTCGACCCGTCGTGTACGGGCTCCCGCTGGGCGTCCCCCACGACGGCGTCGGGTCCTGCGTGCGCGGGGACGACACCGTGCTGCTGCACCCACTGACCAGCACCGCAACCACCAGTACGAGCGCGAGCACACCACCTCGAGTCCTCCGCACGCGGTCCCCTCCCGCTCGTTGTGTCCACTGTAGGCACCGGCGCAGACAGGTCGGGCGCTCGACCCCTGAGCCTGCCGCTCCCGGCGCCTGTCGCTCCCTGACCCTCTCGACCCCTGAGCCTCTCGACCCCTGAGCCTGTCGACCCCCTGAGCCTGTCGAAGGGTCGGCCCGCGCAACCCGTCGACGAGCTCAGGGATCGGAGTCACAGGTCGGCCCAGTTGACCCGGTTGGCCCTTCGACAAGCTCAGGGATCGGCACGCGTGGAAGCTCAGGGATCGGCAGGCGTGGAAGCTCAGGGATCGGGGAAAGGGCTGCCCGGACTATGGGCAGGTAAGACTGCTGTAACACGCGGCGGCAAGAATGGCGGACATGGCTGCCCTGACGACTGAGGCTCTGATAATTCGACTGGCGATGCAGGGGCTGCCCCTGCCTGCCGGTGCCGACTCCGACGAGGCCTTCCAGCTGGCGACACCGATTCTGGCGCGCAACCGCGAGCTGAGCCGTCGGCTCGCTGACCGGCCGTGCGCCGCGGACCGCCGGATCCAGGAGTTTCTCGACTCCTACCTCGCCGACGCGCCCGTCCAGCCTAAGCTCCCCCGCCGCACCCTCGTCCTCGACGAGGCCGGCCTGGCGCGCGAGCTGAGCCTCCCGCGGGACTCCGACGAGTTCTCGTCGAGCCTGCTCAAGAGCTACCGCCTCGCCAACGGGGTGCTGCACAACCCTGCCAGCGACCGCCGTACGACCGCAGGCGTCTTCCACATCGCCGAGGGCGGCCTGCCGATCCAGGACGACAAGCTGGCTGTCCCGAAGGCAACCTTCGCCAAGCTGCTCGACGCCGCGCTGCAGCCGCCCCCCGACGCGCTCGTACTCCCCTGGACCTCGACCTTCGCCGAGCAGGCCCGTACCTGGGTGTCGCTGCTGCTGCGCCCGCTCGTCGTGCCGGCGACGCCCGACTACCCGTACGACCGCACGATGGAGACCCGCTTCATCGTGCCTGGCGGCCTCGTCGCCAACCTCGACTTCGTGGAGGGCATCTTCGGCAACGCGGGCGACCCGTACCTGCCGGAGAACGACGCCTCGCTCGACCCGAAGACCTGGACCGGCCACACCGGCTGCGTCATCCTCGCGCCGCACGTCACTGCGCTCACCAAGAAGTCGCTCGGCCTGCCGAACGTCGCCGACGCCACCGAGCGTCAGAAGCGCGACGGCATGTGCTGGACGACCGCTGAAGAGCTGTACAACGGGGGCCAGGCGTTCAAGGCCTGCGCCCGTGACGCGCGCGGCGTCGTCGTGACGATCATCGCCGACAACTACTTCGGCTACTGCAAGAAAGAGGTGAAGACGCAGGTCAGCTACGCGGCCAACCTGTTCGGCATCTCCGAGGAGGAGCACTCGGGCGGCGCCATCTGCTACCCCGCGTACAACCTCGGCCAGGAGTTCACCGACCACTTCACGCCCGCCGAGTACACGCTCTCCGAGGTCGTCTCCGCCAACCCCGGCCGGTTCGTGCCGCAGCCCGAGGGCCATGCGAAGGACACCGTCCTCGACTCGCTGACCCTGGTCCCCCACGGCGCCAGCTTCAGCCTCCGCACCCAGACGGTGAGCTGGGCGGGCACGAAGGGCGAGAAGTACGAGATCCCGCTGGCGGCAGGTCACGTGTACATGTCGCCCAACGGCTACCGCGTCTTCTCCAAGCCGCGAGAGGCAGACAAGACCCTGTGGCACTTGCTCGGCATCTCCCCGATCGCCACCCAGTGCCACAAGCCGGCCACCGTGTCCGGCGGCGGCAAGAGCGAGATCAGCAAGTCGCTGCTCGACGCGTTCGTGTTCGCCAACGCGTGGACGGCCAACTTCGACGTCGACATCGAGGCCGTCGCCGACCTCATCGCGATGGACTACTCGGACCGCTTCGCCGGCTCGTCCTGGAGCGAGGACCATCGCGCCCTGCTGGCCCCCGAGCGCAGCCTCGGCAGCGTCATCAAGCTGATGACGCCGAGCGACGACTACTCCGACGCGTACAACGCGAAGATCCGCGCGATCCCCGCCCACGTCAAAGAGCTGCTCTACCTCGTCAAGCGCTACTACTCCCCCGAGTGGGGCGACGACTGGCGCAGCCACTTCTCCGTGAGCATCATCAACGGCCGACTCGGCAACATGGTGCGACTCGACGGCGACAAGGTCGTCATCAACATGCTTCGCGTCGGGTTCGAGCCGGACGGCTCGTGGCGCCTGTTCAGCCTGCGTCCCGACTTCAGCCCGGCCGTGAAGGTGCAGACCGAGGACGACATCACCGCCAGCACCGTCCTCCCCGCCACCGAGGCGCCGCTCGACTTCAGCAAGCGCCGCGGTCTCAAGGAGGCGCGCGCGGAAGCCCGTACCAAGCCGGCGCTCAGCCGCAAGTACGTGAAGAACTGCGAGGAGCTGCTCTTCCAGCGCCCCGACGACGCGATCCACCGTGGCTACGACAAGCAGGCCGAGCGTGACATCGCCGGCACCGGGACGTTCCTGTCGAACTTCCAGCCCCTCAGCAAGGCGGACGCCGCCGCCATGGTCGCCGACGCGGTCGGTTTCAGCCAGTTCACCGACCCGATGAGGGACCGGCTCAAGGACTTCGCGAGTACGGAAGGGTCGCCGGCGTACGTGGTCAGCTCGGCCAACCCGCGGATCGTCGGCGGCAAGCCGAGCAAGAACCCCCGCTACCTGCAGGTGCGGCCCGACCGGTCGCACCCGGTCGCGACCGAGCTCGCCCGGATCGCCGACCATCTGCTGCACCACCGCCCGCTGAGCGAGTTCGCCCCGCTGCCGGTCGACATCGTGGCTGCCGGCCGCCGCAACAACCCGCCGGAGGCCGGCGCGCCCGCGCTGTGCTCGTACAACCCCCTGCACTACATGCAGCTGCCCGAGCTGTTCATGGAGTTCATCAGCTCGATGACGGGCAAGTCGCCGTCGACAACCGGCGCCGGCTCCGAGGGCGCGCTCACCAAGGGCCCGTTCAACATGCTGCCGAGCATCATCGACCTCAACGCGGCGTTCCTGTCGTACGCGCTGACGGGGTACGACGGCTGGATCTCGTCAGCCGGCCACATCGGCCCGAAGGTGCGCGTCGACCACGACTTCAGCCTGCTGGTGCCCGAGGTGTTCAGCAGGATGTCGCCGGCCGAGCGTGACGCGTCGTGGATGATCGCGAACGGCTACCTCGACCCGATCGTCGACGTCGAGCGCGACGGCAAGAAGATCGAGGCGAGCCGTCTCGGCTACCGCATCAACCAGCGGTTCGTGACGGCCTTCTTCGGGCGCATCTTCCTGCACCCCGACACCGTGTTCACGCCCGAGATGCTGAAGCCGGAGCTGCAGGACGCCGACGTGTACGCAGACTCGGTCGAGGTCATCGTCGAGACGCACCGCCGGGTCGCGCAGTCGTACCTCGACGACGGCACCATCGCCATGGCGATCCCGCCGCTGCGTGCGCTGCTCGAGTACATGGCGCTGGGTCACTCCACCGAGGGCTGGACGCTGCACTCGCCTGAGCTGCGCGAGCAGTTCGCGCGGGACCACGTGCTGGCCAGCGACTGGTATTCGGCACGCCTGGCTGCCAAGCAGACCGCCGACATCCGTCACTACCAGGAGGCGGCCGCCCGTCTCGAGCTGTTCCAGTCCGAGGACGCCAACGCCGACCCGGTCGAGCGCCTGCACGTGCAGCAGAGGTTGGCCGACACGTACGCCGAGCTCGGCCGCGTCAGGAAGGACGTGTACAAGGTCGGCCTCATCGGCACCTTGGGCCTCCAGCCCCTCTGAGGTCCGCGAGAGACCGGTTACCACTAGGCGACGGCGAACCGCCACCTTGCCTGGTTTACCAGCTCGGCAGATCGAACAATCGCCTGCGAACCGCCACGTTGCCTGGCTAATGGAGGCTCCAAAGGGCTTCGTAGCCCGGGCAACGTGGCGGTTCGTCGTCGCGAGGGAGCCAGGATCGCGCCATAACCCCGCCAAGGCGGCGGTTCACGATCACAAACTCTCCCCTCCGTACCTTTAGCCCTCGAAGTTATCCACAGGTGCGCTGGCGCAGACGTGCTTCGGGGGGCAGGGTCGTCCTATGCGCACCCCCAAGCCAAGGATCCTTCCTACTCAGCCCGCCACCCGGGCCCTGCTCGTCGCGACTGGCGTGAGCGACGACATGATCGCCACCCAGCTCCGCTCAGGCCGTCTCCGGCGAGTACGACGCGGCGTCTTCGTTGCAGCCGACCGCTGGCCATCTGAGCCGAGCGACCTTCATCTGCTGCTCGCGCACGCGGTACAGGTCGCGAACCCTGATGCCGTCCTCAGCCATCAGTCAGCCGGGGTGGTGTGGGGACTGCCGAGTCCTGGGTTCGCGTCTTGGGCCGACCGTTCACCTGCGCTGACGCTGCGGGAAGGAATGGGCCACCGCTCTCGAGACAACGGCGCCACCTTCTGGGTGAGGTCTGTGCGACCCGCCGATCTGACCCGCGATCCGGAGGGCTACCCCGTGACGTCGCTGGCCAGAACGGCCATCGACCTTGCGGCCGGCCTTCCACTGCCCGATGCCTTGGTGGTCCTCGACGACGCGTGCCGGAAGCTGTGCGCGTCCATGGTGGGCTCGCCGAAAAGGGCCACGTTCGCCGACGCGCGATTGGCTACCGTGAGCCGAGACCTGCTGGTCGCCGCCATGGCGAGGCCCCTGCGGCCTCTGCGGGAGGCCATCAGCAAAGCTGATCCGATACGTGAGTCGCCGACCGAGTCGTTGACTGCCGGTCATCTTTACCTGTCAGGCCTACCGATGCCTGAGTTTCAACCACCAGTGAGGACTCGCCTGGGCACCTACTTCCCTGACTTCGTCTGGCAAGACGTGATGCTGATCGTCGAAACCGACGGAGCCGTGAAGTACAACGATCGGCGCGATCTGATCGCCGAGAAGGAGCGCGAGGATGTCTTGCGCGAGCTCGGCTACCGGTTCATCAGGGTGCTCGCCAAGGACATCATGCTTCGCCCCGAATGGGCGATCGAGCGAATCCGCCGAGCTTTGGATCGCTGAACCGCCACTTTGCCCAGGTTGTCAGCGGGAGGAGGAGGTCGATGCGCGCGAGTAGCCACGTTGTTCGGGATGCCAGGCCGCCCAAGGGCTCCGTAAGCCGGAGAAAGTGGCGAGTCGCCAATGTGAGGCCGACGAGAGACCTCATGTGCCAGAGAAGGTGGCGGTTGGCCGCTCGAAAGACCGATCTGGAATCTAGTGTCGAGTGTCCGAAATCTGTTCACGGTTGGCGTGGTCCCCCTGCGTGCATCGCAAAGCGCCGGAGCGCAGGCGTACCGGGTCGTACGACAAGCTTCGGCAACACCGCGAGGTGCGTGCCCGGGGCTCGCCAAGCGCCAATGGATTTCGGACACGCGACACTAGAAGCCTGCGTAGATGAAGCCGCCGGACGTGTCGGCGCCGAAGAACCAGAACAGCACAAGCGCGCACGTGGCGGCGAAGGCCGCGAGGAACCAGAACCACGGGCCCCGGTGGAGGGCCGGGGCGACCCAGGGGTTCCGGGACGGGTTGACGGTGGGCTGAAGGCCGGCGGACTGGATGCGGTCGAGCAACGCCCCTAGCCGCACCATGATCGATCCCGCCTCAGGCTGCACTGGCGAAGTTCCAGCAAGCTCGGGTGACATCCAACCACCCCCTCCAGCCGAGGTGGAGCGTGTCGAAGAAGTAGTACGACTCGTACGCGTTCGCGGTGAGGTCGGTGAGTTCCACATGGTTCCGCTGCGCCACCCTCTGCATGTTCGCAGCGAGGCTGTCTGACTCGCGGTGCGGCAACCCGGTGTAGTCGCTCCAGCGGCCGTTCACCGGCAGCGAGACGAGCATCACCTCGACGCCGAGGTCGCGGGCGACATCGAGGAAGAGCTGCAGGTCGTCGTACTCGGTCGAGGTGGTGTACGTGACATGCGACTCGTGGCCCTTGAGCTTCGCGAGGTACGGCAGGATCCGCTTCGCGTAGTAGCCGTCGTCCATCCCGTACGGGTTCGACGTCACGCGGCTCGTCCCGACGGCGATCGCCTTCGCGTCCTGCGCGGCCCAGTCGACGGCGGCCATGCTGCCGGCGCCGGGCTTCCAGGCACCCGTGTACGCGACGCCCTTGCGCCAGTTCGTGCCGTCGTAGGTCTCACGCAGCGCGTTGACGCGGTTCGAGAAGGCCGTGTACGGACTGTCGACGAGCTCCTTCGCCGCGCCGGCCGGACTGGCCGCGCAGCTCGCGCGACTGGTGCAAAGCTGGGGCATCAGCGAGCCGGCGCGCGCGATCAGGTGTTTGCGCGTGTCGGCGGACAGCTTCTTGTTGGTGAGCATCGACCGCCAGGCCGCGTACGAGAACACCGACTGGAAGGCCCCGGCCTTGATGCCCCCGGGGGTGAACCACTGAGGCGAGACCAGGAGCGCAACCTTGTTGTTGGGCAGCTGCCCGCCGACGGCCGCGAGCTCGATCGCGTGGTACAGGGACTGCTGATAGCCGCGCCCCGACTGGTACATGTCGAAGTCCGAGGCGTTGCTGGGCAGCCACTGGTTCGGGTTCTGCTCGACGGGGACGCCGAGCTCGGAGCTGCCCATCACGTACAGGTTGGTGACGCCCTCGGGGGTGCCGGCGAGCGCCTGCTTGTACAGACCAAGGGTGTCCTCGCGGTGACCCGGGCTCTCGTAGTTGAGCACCCGCACGCTGCGCTGCTCGGGGTTGTTGACCGTGATCAGCGCACGTACGGTGGCGTCCGCGGCGGGGCTCAGGAACAGCCCGACGCAGACGGCCACTCCGGCAACGAGCGCGAGGACACGTCGCATCAGAGGCGCTCCGCGACGAAGGAGAGGATGCGGTTCACCGTCGCCACGTCGTCGCGCTCGACGGCAGTCGGCGGGACGCTGATGTGGAGCTCGTCCTCGAGGCCGACGAGCAGCTGAGTGAAGCCGAGAGAGTCGAGCAGCCCTGCGTCGAAGAGGTCGACGTCACGCTCCTGGTCGATCGCGTCAGTGCCGCACACTTCGATGAGCAGCCGCAGCACGGATTGCTCCTGCGCCTCGTCCATGCGTGCTCCTCGTGCTCCTCGTGCTCGTACGCCATTCTCGCTGAGCGTCAGAGTACCGGGCGCAACTGTCCGGCGAGCCATCCTGCGGACCCCGGCCGACCCCCCACTCCCGACCGGACGGGAGCTCCGGCGTGAAGGGACCCCACCAGCGAAGAGTTCCCACTGTCCCGACCGAACACCCCAAACGCCACGGAACACCCCCCCAACGGGTGTTCGGTCACGTTACGGGTGTTCTGTCGAGATCTGGGGCGGCCAGTAGGGGTGTTCTGTCGAGACCCCGGGAACTCAGATCGAGAGGATGTGGCCGCTGAACAGCAGGAAGCCGAAGACGACGAGCTGGAAGGTGACGGCGATGGCGACGATGCGGTAGCCAAGGCGACCCCGGTGCTTGTACAGCGGGCAGCGCTTCTCGTACACGTCGTTGGCGACGAGCAGCAGCCCGTGGTAGAGCCCGTACAGCAGGTAGTGCGCTGTGAACCCGTGCCAGCAGCCCATGAGCAGCATGTTGGACAGCATCGCCACGCGGCCGGCCGCGACGCGGTGCTTCGTGAACGGGCGCATGCGCATCAGGGCCATCGTGAGGCGCGTGTAGAGGTAGTCGCGGAACCAGAACGACAGCGAGATGTGCCAGCGGTTCCAGAAGTCCTTGATCGACTCGGCGGCGAACGGCAAGCGGAAGTTGGGTGGGGTGCGGATGCCGAACACGTATGAGACGCCGACCGCCATCGCCGAGTAGCCGGCGAAGTCGAAGAACAACCGCCCGGAGTAGAGGTACATGTACGCGATCGTGCGCGGCCAGCCGACGGCCCATTCGAGCTGGGTGGTGAACCAAGCGGCGAGGACGAACTTGTACACGGCGCCCTGCAGGAGCATGGCGACGCCGCGGCCGAGCAGGTACGTGTACTCGGTGGGCGTCCACCGCCGGTCCGAGTCCTCCTGGAAGCGCCGCGACCGGTCGATCGGCCCGCTGACAAGGGTTGGGAAGAAGATCACGAAGAACAGCGCGTCGGCCAGCGGAAGCGCCGTGATGAGGCCGTCCGTGATCTCGAGGACGACCTGGATGACGCGGAACGAGAGGTAGGAGACACCGAGGAAGCCGATGCTCAGCGTCGGGAACAGCGCCGTGGCCTTGACGACGAACAGGGGACCCGTGGCGCCGACCGCAACCGCTCGTGCGACCCATCTGTTGACGTGCGGGTGGCCGACGCGGTAGAGCAGCCAGCCCTTGAGCAGCGCGAGCTCGTACGCGAGGAACGCCAGCAGCCCCCACAGCTGTCCCGACTGCCAGCCGAGGATCAGCAGGACCATGATCACCGAGGCGAAGCGCGTGTACGACCGGAGCGGGCGCCCGAGCAGGCCGAGGACGATGGCGGGGAGGGTGACCAGGCCGAGCAGGTAGAACCAGTACAGCGACCCGTACGCGTCGACCATCAGCGGCCTTCGACAGGCTCAGGCGACGAGTCCGACCCCTGAGCAGGGCCGCGGAGCCGCCCGTGTCGAAGGGTCTCAAAGCCCAACCCTTGGACCGGCTCAGGCTCAGGACGTAGCCCTTCGACAGGCTCAGGACGTAGCCTCGCGAGCAGTGCGCTGCGGTCGGCCTTGCCGTTGCCGGTCATCGGGATCCGGTCGACGACCGTGATCACCTTGGGGACCATGTAGTCGGGCAGGTACGCCTTCAGCTGCTTCTTGAGGGCCGTCGCGACCGCGAGGGGCGACCCCTTCGACAGGCTCAGGGGGCTCTCCGACGCGAGCTGTACGAACGCGTGCAGGTGCGTGATCGCCCCTGCCTCGTTCCGTACGGCCACGACTGCAGCCTGCTGCACGTCGTCGACGCGGCGCAGGTTGTTCTCGACGTCCTCGAGCTCGATCCGGTAGCCGTGGAGCTTCACCTGACCGTCGAGGCGGCCGCCGAAGTGGAGCATCCCGTCGGGATCGAGGTGTCCGAGGTCGCCGGTGCGGTACGCGGGGGTCGGCACGCCGTCGAGGTCCACGGTCGTGAACGCGGGCTCGGTGAGGTCAGGGCGGTGGAGGTAGCCGATCGAGACGGTATCCCCGGCGATGACGATCTCGCCGGGCTGCCCGGGGGGAAGGACGGCGCCGGAGTCGTCGCGGATGAGGATGGTCGTGCCGGGCTTGGCTCGGCCGACGGGCAGGGCCGTGCCGTCGAGGTGCTCGGGGCCGATGACCACGCTGGTGACGGCGACGGTGGACTCTGTCGGGCCGTACGTGTTGACGACCCGGGCGTCGGGGAACCGCTCGAGAAGGGCTGCGGCGGTGGTCGGCGACAGTGTCTCGCCGCAGAACAGGAACAGCGTGAGGCGGGGCAGAAGGCACGCGTCGAACGTGGGGTCGGCGAGGCAGAGGTCGGCGAACGAGGGCGTGCTCACCCAGATCGTGACGTCACTCGCGGCCAGGTCGTCGTGGAGGTGACGCGAGTTGGCCACCGTGTCGGCGTCGATGGAGTGCAGGGTCGCACCCGAGGTCAGGGCTCCATACAGGTCCATCACCGAGAGGTCGAACGAGAACGGCGCCTGGTTGAGCCAGACGGATCCTGAGATCGGTACGCCAGTTGAGTTCGAAGGCTCCTTGGAGGTGGTGGCATCGATCTGCGGTACCGATCTCAGGGTTTCCGTCAGCGACAACGCCCACTCGACGAAGTTGTCGAGGGCCCCGGCGGTGATCTGGACGCCCTTGGGCCGGCCGGTGCTGCCCGAGGTGTAGACGACGTAGTACGGGTCGTCGGCGGCGACCGGGTGCGGCGTGCCGATAGGACCAGCGGGGATCGCACCCGAGGCCAGGCCGGACCCGTCGAGGACTGTCGCGCTGGTGACGACCCCCTCGGGCAGCGGTCGTACCGCGATCACGAGCTCCGTCCGCGACTCCGCGATCACGCTGCCGATGCGGTCGGCGGGCCACGAAGCGTCGATGGGGATGTACGGGTGGGCCGCGCGCACGGCACCGAGGAACGCCACGAGCATCGACGACTCCTTGTGCCCGTACACGACGACCGGGCTGCCGTCGTC
>JAYUEA010000440.1:0-3614 GCA_043739465.1 Propionibacteriaceae bacterium | reverse complement strand
GGCCATCCGGGCGGCGGGCCGGCGGGTGGCCATCCGGGCGCGCCGGGGCCTTGGGGGCCGTTGGCAGACCCGGGGTATCCGTACGGTGATCCGGTCATCGGCTCCAGGGTACCCAGGCCGCCGACACGTTCGAGGTGCACGTGGCAGCCGTCCCATGACCTGGTTGTCCACAGGTGCGGCACGTGCTGGCGACTTCTGTGGACAAGTGACGGATCACAGGTCGCCTGCAGATGGTCTGGGGTGTGACTACAAACCTCGTGCTCAGAGCCCACGGTCCCGAGGACCTGCTGGGCGCCGTCCCGTTCCTCCTCGGGTTCCATCCCCGCGAATCGCTTGTCGTGGCGGTGGTGGAGAGATCCAGCATCTCCGCGGTGGCCCGCGTCGATCTCGCCGATGCCGCCGTTCCTGGGCGCTCCTTTCAGCTGCTGGAACCGTTGCTGCGTCAGCTGGGAGACGGGGCGCGTGCCGCGCTCGTGGGCTACGGGGACGACTCCGACCACGTGCACGACGTGGTGGTCCGCGTCTCCGAAGAGCTGCCGGTCGAGCCGCTCGCGCGCATCGCCGTGTGCGGTGGGCACTGGTGGCACGTGGAGTGCCCCGAGGAGGTCGAGGTGTACGACCCTGCGGCGACGCAGATCGCCGCAGAGGCCGCCTACAACGGCATCTCCGCCCGTCCCGAACGGGCGGACCTGGAGTCGCTGTTCCGCCGTCCGGCTCGCGCCCACACGCTGTCGGCGGCGACGTTGCGTGCGGCTGTACGGCGGCTCGACCGGTTGACGCCGACCTCGGCTCAGCGACGGCTGGGCTTCCTGCTGGACCGGCAGCTCACAGCGGGGGAGGTGTCGTTGACAGCGCGTGAGTGCGCCGACCTGCTGCTGCTCCTCGACGTGCCCCCCGCCCGCGACGCGTTCTGGCTGCGCCTCAACCGCAAGACGGGCCCGTTGCTCATGGACGTGTGGCTGCTCGTCGCTCGGAGGGCGCCTGTCGATCTGTCGCTCGGCCCCGTGTGTGCCGCCGGGATCGCGGCGTGGCAGGGCAGCACCGGTGCGCTGGTCACGATCGCGTTGGAGCAGGCCGACGGGCTCGGGGGATGGCACCCGCTGCACGACCTGCTCAGCCAGATCCACCGCCAGGCACTGCCGCCGAGCGCTCTCGACGAGATCGTGGCCTGCCTCGCGGCCTAGTGTCGACGACTAGAACTGACCGCCCACGAAATTGCCGACGAAGTAGGTGACGAACATGGCCAGGCTGCCGACCAGCACGTTGCGCACCATCGGGCGCACGGGCGAGCCGCCGCCGAGCCGGGCGCTCATGACGCCAGTGAGCACCAGCGCGGCGGTGACGGCCACCACGGTGGCCGCGACCCTCGTGGACCCGGGGGTGAGCACCATCGCGAGCAGCGGGATCACGGCACCGAGGGTGAACGCAGCCATCGAGGCCCAGGCTGCGTGCCATGGAGACGTGCGGTTCTCGGCATCGATGCCGAGCTTCAGCTCGGCCAGAGCCCCGAGGGCGTCATGATCAGTCATCTGAACAGCGACCTGGCGCGACAGCTCGGGAGAGACTCCCTTGGTGGTGAAGATGGCCGTGAGGTGGTTCAGCTCGCGCTCCGGGTCGTCGCGGATCTGGTTGCGCCCCGCCTCGAGGGCGGCGAGCTCGGTGTCCTTCTGGCTGGACACGGACACGTACTCGCCGCCGGCCATGGACAGGGCGCCGGCGACGACACCGGCGAGACCGGCGATGAGCAGGGCGTGCGACGAGACGTTGGCGCCGGCCACGCCCATGACCAAGCCTGCGGTCGAGACGATGCCGTCGTTGGCGCCCAGAACACCGGCACGCAGCCAGTTGAGCTTGCCGTGGATCTTGGTGTCGGTCTCAGGTTGCTCGGTGTCCGCTATGGCCGCCATGGGGTGATCATGCGGGGCGAGGTGGACATTCCGCAACGAAGGAAAGCCTCACCTGGCAGGGGTTCCGACGACGGGATCCGGGGTGCTGAGGGAGTGGTTGGCAGTCGCGGACCGCCGGCGGAACTCCTGAAGGCGACCGGGTCCGTGGCAGATAGACTTTCCCACCGACCGTACCGGCGCCGTGTGCGTCGGTACCGCACGAGGAGGAACAGTGAGCCAGGACGAGGCCACCCGCGAGAATCAGCACCGCGGGTACGACATCGCCGCCGCGCAGGAGAAGTGGCAGTCGTTCTGGGACTCCGACAACACGTTCGCCCCGCTCGACGACGGCAGCCGTGAGCGTCGCTACGTGCTCGACATGTTCCCGTACCCCTCCGGCGACCTGCACATGGGTCACGCCGAGGCGTTCGTCATGGGCGATGTCGTGTCGCGCTTCTGGCGCCTGCAGGGCTACGACGTCATGCACCCGCTGGGCTGGGACTCGTTCGGGCTGCCGGCCGAGAATGCGGCCATCCAGCGCAACGCGCACCCGTCCGAGTGGACGTACGCGAACATCGACACCCAGGCGAGGTCGTTCCACCGCTACGCGCTGAGCGTCGACTGGAGCCGGCGGCTGCACACCTCCGACCCCGAGTACTACCGCTGGACGCAGTGGCTGTTCCTGCGCTTCTACGAGAAGGGCCTGGCGTACCGCAAGGACAGCTACGTCAACTGGTGCCCCAACGACCAGACCGTGCTGGCCAACGAGCAGGTTGTGCAGGGCGAGTGCGAGCGCTGCCATGCGACGGTGACGAAGCGGAAGCTGACGCAGTGGTACTTCCGGATCACCGACTACGCGCAGCGCCTGCTGGACGACATGACGGCGCTGGAGGGCAAGTGGCCCGACCGGGTGCTGGCCATGCAGCGCAACTGGATCGGGCGGTCCGAAGGTGCGTACGTGGACTTCCGCGTCGAGGGCCGCGACGAGCCGATCCGGGTGTTCACGACGCGTCCGGACACGCTGTACGGGGCGACGTTCATGGTGGTCGCACCCGACGCACCGCTGGCCGCCGACCTGGTGAGCGACGAGCATCGCGCCGAGTTCGAGGCGTACCTGGAGAACACCAAGAAAGCGACCGAGATCGAGCGGCAGTCGACCGAGCGTCCCAAGACCGGTGTGTCCCTGGGTCGCGTAGCGATCAACCCCGTGAACGGCGAGGAGGTGCCGATCTGGGCGGCTGACTACGTGCTGAGCGAGTACGGCACCGGCGCGATCATGGCCGTCCCCGCGCACGACCAGCGCGACCTGGACTTCGCCCGAACGTACGGGCTGCCCGTGCGCATGGTCATCGACACCGGCGCCGACGACCCGACCATCACTGGCGTGGCGACCTCCGGCGACGGCGCGTACGTGAACTCCGATCTGCTGGACGGCCTGACCGACAAGAAGTCCGGCGTCGCCCGCATGAACGACAAGCTGTCGGCCGAAGGCACAGGCGAGGCGGCGATCACGTTCCGTCTGCGCGACTGGCTGCTGAGCCGGCAGCGGTTCTGGGGCTGCCCGATCCCGATCGTGCACTGCCCTGTGCACGGCGAGGTCATGGTCCCCGACGACCAGCTGCCGGTGCTGCTGCCCGACCTGCGTGGTGAGGCCCTGCACCCGAAGGGCACGTCGCCGCTGGCGAGCGCGACCGACTGGTACAACACGACCTGCCCGACGTGCGGCGG
>JAYUEA010000439.1:0-3621 GCA_043739465.1 Propionibacteriaceae bacterium | reverse complement strand
CCGACGCGAGAGCCCTGCACAGCGTAGCGGCCGAGTCACCGGCAAGCCGAACCAGCGCGCGGCGTGGGGCGAACCTGTGGGCCCTCGTGGCCCGTTACTGTGATTCGTTGACCCTTTGCGCGGCCCTTGCACGCACCTCGCGGCGTTGCCGAAGCTCACCAGACGACCCGGTATGGCTCCGCTCCGGCGCCTTGCTATGCACGCACCAGGACCACGCCAACCGGAAACGAATCAAGGTAACGCCCCACTAGTTCGCGACCCCCGAGCCCGGATGCGTAGAGTAGGGACCGACTTCTGGCGGGTTCGGTGAGGAAGGGAACAGATGAGCGGGCACTCCAAGTGGGCGACGACCAAGCACAAGAAGGCGGTCGTCGACGCCAAGCGGGGCAAGCTGTTCGCCAAGCTCGTCAAGAACATCGAGGTCGCTGCACGCATCGGTGGCGGTGACACGAGCGGCAACCCCACCCTGTACGACGCGATCCAGAAGGCCCGCAAGACTTCCGTGCCCTTGGACAACATCGAGCGCGCCGTCAAGCGCGGCTCGGGCGCTGAGGGCGGCGGCGCGGAGTACATCACGATCATGTACGAGGCGTACGGCCCGGCCGGCGTCGCGATCCTCATCGAGTGCCTCACCGACAACCGCAACCGCTCGGCCTCCGACGTCCGTGTCGCGGTGACGCGCAACGGCGCCACGATGGCCGATGTCGGCTCGGTGCAGCGGCTCTTCTCCCGCAAGGGCGTCGTGGAGGTCGCCAAGAAGCAGGACGGCATTACGCTCTCCGAGGACGATCTCCTCGAGGCGACGATCGACGCCGAGCCCGAGGACATCACAGACCAGGGCGAGGGTTTCACGATCACCTCCGACCCTAACAACCTCGTGGCCGTGCGCCAGGCCGTACAGGCCGCGGGTCTCGACTACGACTCGGCCGAGGTCGCGTTCGTACCGTCGTTCGCCCAGGACGTCACCGACATCGACGGCGCGCGCAAGCTGTACAAGCTCATCGACGCCCTCGATGACCTCGACGACGTGCAGAACGTGTACGCGAACGACGCCATCGCCCCAGAGATCGACGCGGCTCTCGACGAGGAGTGATCCCGTCGCATTCGGCGTGGCACCGCGAGCGTGTCTTCGACACCGGATAGCCTCTCGAACACGTGT
This sequence comes from Propionibacteriaceae bacterium, assembly GCA_043739465.1. Taxonomy (GTDB): domain Bacteria; phylum Actinomycetota; class Actinomycetes; order Propionibacteriales; family Propionibacteriaceae; genus Fen-668. Next base: position 2,462 of record JAYUEA010000439.1, on the reverse strand, counting down.
TCGGAAAGGACGTACCGGTGCAGGTGTTGGGCGTTGACCCCGGGCTCACGCGATGTGGCGTCGGAGTGGTGATCGGCAGTCCCGGTCGGGCCGAGTTCGTGGCCGCTGGCGTCATCCGTACGAGCCCTGAGGCGGACCTCGCTCATCGTCTCCTGCAGATCGAAGCAGGCATCGAGGAGTGGCTCGCCGTCCATCGCGTGGATGCGATCGCAGTCGAACGGGTCTTCTCGCAGCACAACGTCACGACCGTGATCGGCACCGCGCAGGCGGCCGGCATCGCGATGCTCGTCGCGGCTCGTCACGGCATCCCGGTCGCTCTCCACACCCCGAGCGAGGTCAAGGCCGCGATCAGCGGGTCGGGCCGCGCGGACAAGGCGCAGGTCGGCCTGATGGTCGCTCGGATCCTCAAGCTGGACGCGCCGCCCAGGCCCGCCGATGCCGCCGACGCACTCGCGCTCGCCATCTGCCATGTGTGGCGCGGGGGAGCGACCTCGAGGTTGCAGGCGGCCGTCGAGGCGTCCGGCCCGCGGCCGACAACCTGGGGACAGGTCGTCCGCGCCAGGAGCGCGTCGTGATCGCCCAGGTGACCGGCGTCGTCATCGGCGTCGGGGCCACATGGGCCGTGGTCACGGTGGGCGGCCTCGGGCTGCGTCTGCTGTGCACGCCCGGCACGGCTGCAGGCCTTCGTCTCGGGCAGGAGACGACACTCGCCACCTCCTTGATCGTCCGTGAGGACTCCCTGACCCTGTACGGGTTCGCCGACGATGCCGAGCGTGAGACGTTCGAGCTGGTGCAGACGGCGACGGGCGTCGGTCCGAAGCTGGCCCAGGCCATCGTCTCCGTACTGTCGCCCGACGACCTCCGCGGCGCCATCGCCTCCGAGAACCTCGCCGCACTCTGTGCGGTGCCGGGCATCGGCAGGCGCGGCGCCCAGCGACTCGTCATCGAGCTCAAGGACAAGGTCGGTGCCCTCGCAGCGACGAGCTCTACCTCCCGCACCGCAGCCGCGCCCGCATGGCGTGACCAGGTCCGTGCGGGCCTGGAAGGCCTCGGCTGGTCCACCCGCGACGCCGAGGCGGCGTGCGACGGTGTGCAGCTGCTCGCCGACGCCGACCCGACCCTCGGCGTGGCCGGGCTGATGCGCGCGGCCCTGCGCTCGCTCGCCAAGTAGGTTTCTCACCGTGCACGAGCCCAGCCCCGTCGATCCCCACGCGTTGCCCGACGAACGCACCGCCGAGGCGGTGCTGCGTCCGACGACCCTCGACGAGTTCGAGGGCCAGCCGCGGGTGGCCGACCAGCTGAGCCTCGTGCTGGAGGCCGCGAAGCACCGCGGCACGGTGCCCGACCACATACTGCTCAGCGGCCCTCCCGGACTGGGCAAGACGACGCTGGCCATGATCATCGCCAACGAGCTGAACGCTCCGCTGCGCATCTCGTCGGGCCCTGCGATCCAGCACGCAGGAGACCTGGCCGCCATCCTGTCCGGCCTCTCGGATGGCGAGGTCTTCTTCCTCGACGAGATTCACCGGATGTCCCGGCCGGCCGAGGAGATGCTCTACCTGGCGATGGAGGACTTCCGGGTCGACGTGGTCGTCGGCAAGGGGCCTGGGGCGACCGCGATCCCGCTCGCGATCCCGCCGTTCACGCTCGTCGGCGCCACCACGCGCGCCGGCCTGCTGCCGGGGCCGCTGCGTGACCGGTTCGGCTTCACCGCGCAGCTCGACTTCTACGAGGTGGACTCGCTGACGCACATCGTGCAGCGATCCGCCCAGCGACTGCCCGTACCGCTCAAGGGCGACGCCGCGGGGCTCATCGCCTCACGGTCGCGGGGGACACCCCGCATCGCCAACCGTCTGTTGCGCCGGGTGCGAGACGTGGCGCAGGTGCGGGGCGACGGGATCGTCACCGAGGCCGTGGCGCTTGAGGCACTCCAGGTGTACGAGGTCGACGACCTCGGGCTGGACCGGCTCGACCGGGCCGTCCTCGAGGCCATCTGCGGCAAGTTCTCGGGTGGACCGGTGGGGCTCAGCACCCTGGCGATCGCCGTGGGCGAGGAGACGGAGACCGTCGAAGAGGTGGCCGAGCCGTTCCTCGTTCGCCAAGGCTTCCTCATGCGCACACCGCGTGGACGCGTGGCGACACCTTCCGCATACGCACACTTACGCATCACGCCCCCACCAGGGGTGGTTCTCACGCCTGGATTGTTCGACTAGTGGGGCCGGTAGCTTGATTCGTTTGCGGTTGGCGTGGTCCTGGTGCGTGCATCGCAAGGCGCCGGAGCGGAGCCATACCGGGTCGTCTGGCGAGCTTCGGCAACGCCGCGAGGTGCGTGCCAGGGACGCGCAAAGGGTCAACGAATCACGGTAACGGGCCACGAGGGCCCACAGGTTCGCCCCACGCCGCGCGCTGGTTCGGCTTGCCGGTGACTCGGCCGCTACGCTGTGCAGGGCTCTCGCGTCGGG
>JAYUEA010000438.1:0-3641 GCA_043739465.1 Propionibacteriaceae bacterium | reverse complement strand
CGCCGGAGCCCGAGGCGTAGGTGCCATCAGGCAGCGTCACCTTCCCGGAGGTCACAGTCCAGACGAGGGAGTAGTTGCCGTCCTTCGGGAGGATGACGACCACGTTCCCACTGGTCATGTGGATGGAGGTGGTGGAGTCCGCGGTCGCGCGCAGCCCGGACATGTCGAGCGTGTAGTCGCGGCCCGAGGCGTCGACCTCGGGGGGAATCTCGATGGTCGAGGTCACCGTGCTGTACGTCGGCGAGGCGGCGCCAGCGCTGTTCACGGTGGTGACCCCGGCGACGAGGATCAGTGCCGTCGCGACCGCGATGAAGCCCCTCGGCCGGCCGAGGAATGCGCCGACGACGAGGGAGAGCCCCACGAGGACCAGGCCGGCGGCCAGGTACGTGACCGGCGGCACCCGCACGAAGGCAGTCAGCAGCGACAGCATCGCGAAGAACGCAGCGATGGCCAGTCCGGAGATGACGGCGAGGACACGCGAGCGGCGCTGCTGCGGGGCTGGCGGGCGATGGTCGTACAGATCCACCGGGTCGGGTACGGAGAAGTACGTGGCGCAGTCCTGCGCGGTCAGCGACTGCCCCCACCGGTTGGTGGGTCGCCACGGGCCGGCGGGGGTCGTGATGACAAGGTCGCCCGGGGGAGGAGCCAGCAGCGGCCAGTGGGGCTGCATAGGTGACCCTGGCACCCCCTCGTACGTCTGGGCGTCGGTCGCAGTCTGTACGGCGTTCCTCGATCCGGGCCGGAGCTGGGACGCGTACAGGATCCCCAGCACGGTCATCGTGGGCATGAGGCTGATGTCGAACGCGCCACCGACGACGACCAGGACGACCACGGCGGCAACGCCGACGAGCACGATCCAGGTACGGCTGCGGACGCGGTCCACCGTCGGGAACGCTCGTACCAGGGCCGGCTGCTCGCTGCCGCGCGGAAGAAGGAGCCAGGCAGCCCCGTAGAGGACGAAGCCGACACCGGAGCTGAGAGCGACGATGACGGCCACGATCCGTACCAACAGCGGGTCGATGCGGTAGCGCTCGGCGATGCCCCCGCAGACTCCCGCTACGCGCGCGTCAGTGACGCTGCGCTGCAGAAGGTCCGTGGCTGCCACACACCTATCCTGCCAACCAGCTCACAGCGACCCCATAGGGGGCGCCCCCTGAGAACCCCGGAATTCGGCGATCCGTGGGGCGAATCGCGTCGAGACGTGTGAGGCTTTTCCCGATGGTTGACCAGGTCGCACCGCTGCCCGGCTCGGACGAGACGTCCGCGCCGCGGCCGTCGCTCGCCGAGATCACGGCGCAGCTCGACGAGCGGGCCGCCATGACACCATCGACCCCACCACCCGCCTCGCACGTGCCCCCGGCGACGCCGACGCGGGCCATGCGCGTCGCAGCGGGTTCCTGGTTGGGCGGGGTCTGTACAGGTCTGGCCGCTCACCTGGGCTGGCCGGTGCTGCTGGTGCGCGCGATCATCGTGGTCCTCGCCGGCGTACAGCTCGTCGGTGCGCTGGTGTACGGGGTGCTGTGGCTCGCGATGCCGATCGACCGCAACCCTTCGGCGCCCGGCATCGACACGGCCACGCGCACCGGGATGCGCACGCAGGCCTCGTCGAGGTCCGGAGACATCGGCGAGCGCCTTGCGCTGCTGCTGCTCGGGCTCGGCGTCTCCCTGCTGGTGCAGATGTTGGCCCCGTTCTGGCAGGTCCTCCCGTTCTGGCCTCTGGTTCTGTTCACCGCGGGCGTGGCGCTGGTCTGGCGACAGGCCGACGGCCTGGTGACGCACCCTGGGCGACGTCGCCGGATGAGGGGCGCGTTGCAGGCCGCTCTGGGCATCGTGCTGGTCGCCGCCGGGATCGTGCTCACCATCGCCATGCGGTTCGGCGTGCGCGAGATGTCGACGCCGCAGTGGATCGGCGTGGCGTGCTTCGTGGTACTGCTCTCAGTGGCGGCGCCCTGGGCCTTCCGCGCCCGCAGCGCTCTCAGTGCGGCGCGCGAGCAGGAGCTCCTCGCCAACGCGCGCGCCGACATCGCGGCGCACCTCCACGACTCCGTACTTCAGACTCTCGCCCTCATCCAGCGGCAGGCCGACGACCCCAAGGCGGTCGCCGCGCTCGCCCGCAAGCAGGAGCGCGAGCTGAGGCAGTGGCTCTATGGGGAGTTGCACGATGCTCACACGGTCAAAGCCGCGCTGGAGCAGGCCGCGGCGCAGGTCGAGGACAGCTCCGCGATCGCCGTCGACCTGGTGGTCGTGGGCGACCACGACATGGACGTACGGATGGATGCCCTCGTCCGCGCCACCCGCGAGGCGCTGCTCAACGCGGCCAAGCACTCGGGCAGCGACCGGGTCGACGTGTACGCGGAGATCCTGCCCGACGTCGCAGAGGTGTACGTTCGCGACCGTGGCCAAGGCTTCGACACCGAAGCAGTGTCCGGCGACAGGATGGGCGTCCGGGGGTCGATCATGGACCGGATGGCGCGCCACGACGGCACGGCCAGGGTCCGGTCGGCCCCGGGAGCCGGCACCGAGGTCTGGCTGAGAATGGAACTGGAGTGAGCATGAGCGACACCACCCCGCAGGGCGCAGGACGACATCGCGTCGTGATCGTCGACGACCATGCGATGTTCCGCGCCGGCGTCAAGCACGAGATCGGCCCGCTCGTCACCGTCGTGGGCGAAGGCTCGGACGTGGAGACGGCCGTGGCCACCGTCCTGGCGACCACCCCCGACGTGGTCCTTCTCGACGTGCACCTGCCCGGTGGCGGGGGTGGCGAGGTCATCAAGCAGGTCCACGCGAAGGACCCCGAGATCAAGTTCCTCGCCGTGTCGGTGTCCGACGCCGCCGAGGACGTCATCGGCGTGATCCGTGCGGGGGCTCGCGGCTACGTCACGAAGTCGATCAACGGGCTCGAGCTCGTCGACGCCATCCGTCGGGTCGCCGAGGGTGACGCGGTGTTCTCGCCCCGGCTCGCCGGCTTCGTCCTCGACGCGTTCTCCGGGTCCATCGACATCGCCGCCGTCGACGAGGACCTCGACCGGCTCAGCCAGCGCGAGCGCGAGGTGCTGCGGCTGATCGCGCGCGGCTACGCGTACAAGGAGATCGCCCGCGAGCTCTTCATCTCGATCAAGACCGTCGAGACCCACGTCTCGAGCGTGCTCCGCAAGCTGCAGCTGTCGAACCGTCACCAGCTCACGCGATGGGCCACGGACCGCCGCCTCGTCTAGTGTCGCGTGTCCGAAATCTGTTTGCGGTTGGCGTGGTCCCCCTTCGTGCATCGCAAGGCGCCGGGGCGCAGCCGTACCGGGTCGTACGACGAGCTTCGGCAACGCTGCGAGGTGCGTGCCCGGGGCGCGCCGAGCGTCATTGGATTTCGGCCACGCGGCACGAGGACGTCCGAGCCGGCGTGCCCTGGGTCGAGAGCATCCCGCGTGCACCCACTCGTCGATCGAGTCGCCACGTTGCCCGGGATATGAAGAATCGAAGTGGGCAGCACGTGTCGAACCGCCACGTTGGCTGGGTTACTAGCGGTCGAGAGGCGTTCTAAAGCCTGGCAACGTAGCGGTTGGCGCCGGCGATCCCGCTCGAGGGGCCGATAAGGGGGCGAACGTGGCGACTCACGGGTTGACGCGTGGCCGAGGCGTCCGGCC
>JAYUEA010000437.1:0-3648 GCA_043739465.1 Propionibacteriaceae bacterium | reverse complement strand
TCTACTCGGAGCAGTTACTGACCCCCGACGCGGTCATCGCCAGGCAGTTCGCGCAAGGTCGTGGCTTCGGCCGCGAGACCTGCGAGAAGTTCTCCCTCGGGTTCGCGCCGACGTCCGGACGCGCGCTCGGCCAGCACCTGCGGGGCAGAGGATTCCGCGAGGAGGAGCTGATCGGCGCGGGCCTCATGCGTACAGGCGGCTGGGACTTCTTCCAGGGTCGTGCGATCTGGCCGATCAAGGACGCCGGCGGCATGGTGCTGGGCTTCGGCGCGCGCAAGCTGTTCGACGACGACCGCATGCCGGCGAAATACCTGAACACCCCCGAGACGCCCCTCTACAAGAAGTCACACGTCCTGTACGGGCTCGACCTGGCGCGGGCCAACATCGGCAAGAAGGGCCAGGCGGTGATCGTCGAGGGCTACACCGACGTCATGGCCGCCCACGTCTCGGGCATCGACACGGCCGTCGCGTCCTGCGGAACGGCCTTCGGCGACGACCACGCGCGGATGATCCAGCGGCTGCTCGGCGGCGACGCGTTCCACGGCGAGGTGGTCTTCACGTTCGACGGCGACGCGGCGGGCCTGAAGGCCGCGCTCAAGGTGTTCTCCGGCGACCACCACTTCGCCGCCCAGACGTACGTGGCCGTGGAGCCGACCGGGCTCGACCCGTGCGACCTGCGGCTGCAGCAGGGCGACGCGGCTGTGAGGGAGCTGGTCGCGCGACGGCAGCCCCTGTACAGGTTCGTCATGGGCAACGTGATCGGCCAGTACGACCTCGACCGGGTCGACGGCCGTCTCGGCGCTCTTCGCGCCGCGGCGCCGCTCGTCGGCTCGATCCGCGACAACTCGCTGGTCGCCGGCTACATCCGCGAGCTCGCGACGATGCTCGGCACCGACGTCGAGGAGGTCCGCAAGGAGGTCAGCCGCGCGAGCGGTCGACGTCAGCAGGAGCAGCGGACGAAGCAGGCGCCGGTCACGCCACCGGCCGAGGACGACGCGCAGGGGGCCCTGGTCACGTACGAGCTTCCGGACCCGAACGACCGCGCGCTGACCGTCGAGCGGGACACGCTCAAGCTCGTGCTCCAGCACCCGGAGGCGTTCGACGCGCACTGGTACGGCGCGACGCCCGGCGACTACTCGCACCCGGCCTACAGCGCACTGTTTGCGGGGATCGCTCCGCTGTCGACCGCCGGCGTCCCGTCGACCGAGTGGTCGCGCAAGGTCGTCGAGTCGCTCGACGACGAGGCGCTGACCCAGCTGGCCGTCCAGCTCTCGGTGGAGCCGCACCCGATCGCGGTGACGCGGCAGTACGCGCTCGAGTACGTGGCCAAGCTGCGTCTGCTCAAGGTGATGCACACGATCAGCACGTTGAAGTCGAAGCTGCAGCGCACGAACCCGGTGACCGACGAGCCCGCGTACAACCAGATGTTCACGACGATGATCGCCCTGGAGGCTCAGCGCAAGGAGCTGCTGCTGCAGTCGACGGGCGAGGGCGCGGGTTTGTGAGCGGTCCCCAGAAATGGGTGTTGTCGGGGTGTTGTCCGTGGACTTCGGTGCATAACTGACCGATCACGCTCCCGGGCGACATGGTCTGGGTATGACGGTCAGACACGTGCTCACGGAGCAAGAGGAGACAGCCCTCGCGGCCGCTGTCGAAGCAGGCGTCATCGCCGAGGAGGCGCTCGGGGGAGGCTTCGGCGTGGACGCGACCATCCTCGAGCTCGCCGTCCTGGTGAGGGAGGGCCACGAGGCGCGGGAGCGACTCCTGCTCGCGAACACCGGGCTGGTCAAGGTCATCGCCCGCGGCGAGCTGGGCATGTCGCCTGCCGAGCTCGGCGAAGTGATCCAGGAGGGGTTCCTCGCGATGGCCGAGGCGCTGCTGCGGTACGACCACAGGCGCGGGCGCTTCGGGCCGTACGCGGCCGCATGGATCCGGGCCCGCGTCCGTACCGCCATCACGACCCAGTGCGGGCAGGTGGAGGTGCCGGTCAAGGAGCTGGTGCGCCACTTCGCGAGGCGTCGCGCGGAGACCGATCTCATGCAGCAGCTGGGACGTACGGTCTCGGCGGCGGAGGTGCCCGGGGGCGGGCGGCCAAGTCTCCAGCTGATCCTGTCTCCGGCGAGCCTCGATGCCACGCACCAGGTTGTCGACGAGGAGGCCGGCCGCCACCTGGAGTGCCCAGACCAGGCACCGGACCTCCGGAGGCTGCTGGCCCGCCTTCCTCCGGACCAACGAGACGTCGTCGGGCGCCGGTTCGGCCTGGAGGGTTCACCGGTCTCGAGGGCTGAGCTCGCTGTTGAGCTGGGCCTCAGCGAGTCGACGGTGAGGCGGATCGAGGCCCGAGGCCTCGAGTCGCTGCGCAGGAGCCTGGCCAGGCTCGACGCGGCGTAGGCAATCCTCGGACCCGCCCATCGACGACATTCGCGCTGCGCGCGGATCGTCTCGAAGGGCCGAGGGCCCGACACCTTCTCTCACCGAGCGATCTGCTGTGAGGATCGGCGATGGGACGGAGGCCGTGTGCCCCTTTGCCCCCCAGACGCCATGTTGTCTGGGTTATGAGCGCCGGTTCTCACCGACGCAGTGCGAACCGCCACGTTGTCTGGCTTGTGCGGCCTGTCTACGGCCTCACAACCCGTGCAACGTGGCGGCTCGGGTGGTTGTCGGTCGAGGCGGCCCTCATAACCCGGGGAAGGTGGCAGTTGGCCCAGATGTACGAGCTCCGATCCTTCGAGCATCGCTGACACGCTGCGCCGGATCGAGGCCAGAGCTCATCGAGTCCTGCGTCGAGTCCTGGCCAGGCTCGACGCCGCGTAGTGGCTGGGCGGCCGATGTCGTCGCGCTGTGAGCACCGCACCCCTGCGACCACCACCCCTGCCGGGTAGTTCGGCCAACTGCAGGCGCGCGCAGGAGAACAGGCGGATGGCCCCGCGATCGTCGGGCTGGCCGTCCTCGCCTCTGTCACGGGCCTGTTCGTGTTCATGGGGGCGTTCCTGCTGCTCGCCTCCGACAGCTGCGGCGCGCACCACTGCAACGACGACCTCATCAACTGGGCGGTCTACATTGCCGCGTTGGGCCCCACGTCGTGTTCGTCGCGGCTCTGGGGACGACCCTCGTCCTGTTCTTCAGGAAGCACCGGGCGGCGGCCGTGGTGGCATGGGTTTCCTGGGCGCTCCTCGTCCTCTGCCTGCTGACCGGCTACTTCATGATGAAGGTGGCCACGGGCACCTGAGACAGGCCTGCCCCTCGCACACGCGACCCGGTGTCGCGTGGCCGAAATCCATTGACGCTTGGTGCGCCCCTGGGACGCACCTCGCGGCGTTGCCGAAGCTCGTCGTACGACCCGGTACGCCTGCGCTTCGGGGCCTTGCGATGCACGCACCCGGACCACGCCAACCGCAAACGAATCAAAGTAACGCCCCACTCGCAACGCGGTCGCCGGACTGTTCCTGTCCTTCCAACTGCGGGTCGGGCACGCTGTGCGACATCGTCCGGGGTCCTGTCCTGGAGGTGATGGGGTGCTCCAGACTTCCTTGCGGACCTTAGCCAGCGGGGCCCTCCCGAACGCCTTGCCTGAGAGGCCTTTCCCCATGTGCGCACGCTGGCCGACGTCCTCCTGGTGACCCGGCGGAGGGGTGTTGACACGCATGG
>JAYUEA010000436.1:0-3665 GCA_043739465.1 Propionibacteriaceae bacterium | reverse complement strand
TCTGTGTCGAGGAGGGCTCGGTGGCGCCACCCGGGGTCGGGGCGAAGGGCGCGGTCGCCGTCGGCGCAGTCACGTCGCCATCGTAGGGGCTCGACCTGCGAGCAGATGCTCGCACCTGTGCGGTTGCCAGTTCGGGGATGTGCAGGTCATGAAGTAGGGCCTCGGCCCTCGTGTAGGCGTGACGACGGGAGACGCCGGCATACCTCAACGGGAGTGCAACGTTGAAACGCGCAGACTCCTGCTCGATCAGACCGAACTCCTGGAAGGCGTAGCCGCCACGTCTGTTACGGAAGGCTGACCCACCTCGTGTCTGAACCGGCGGGATGGATAAGCCGTCGAATCTGACTGGCCCGAGTCGAAGGTCAACTGACACGCCAGTATCCTGAGCAACCGTCGCCCCGGCGAGCGTTACCTGGGGGTCAGCCATCACCACAACGCTCTCGTTGAGACTCGTGTACTCCATCCATAGGTCTACCCAGCCTGTGCCGTCTTCGTCGGAATGCTCGTGAGCACTGCCGCGATGTTCGCCATCGTGGTCTCCCGGGCCTCCACGATCGGGAGAAGCGGCCCAGCCACCATCAGCACGGCCGCAGACGCCGCTTGGCCCTGGAGCAGATCGCCGGCCCCTCGCCTCAGCCGTGTTCTCGGTCGGCTTCATCGCCACCGGTGTCCTCGCCGTGCCCGTCCTTGCCAGCTCCGGATCCATCGCCCTCGCCGGGCTGCTCGGCAAGCCCTGGAGCTTCGACCGCTCGCCGAAACGCGCTCCCCTGCACCACGAGAGACGCGGGCAGAGGCTCGACGATGACTCGTGTCCTACGTGGGCTGATCAGCGGATGCCGACTGCTACTTGACGTGCCTGTTCGTCCCAAAGCATTTAGTCGCTAAACTGATTCTCATGGCAACAGTGATTGGGCTCTTTGGGGCTACGGGGAAGACCGGCCGGCGGGTGTTGGAGCGGGCGCTGGGCGCCGGGCACGAGGTCCGGGTGTTGGTGCGCGACCCGGCGAAGCTCGGCGAATTAGCAGATCGGGTCGTGGTGGTGCGGGGCGACGTGCTGGATCCGGTGGCAGTGGATCGCGTGGTTGCCGGCTCGGAGGTGGTGGTGAGTGTGTTCGGGCACGTGAACGGGTCACCGCCCACGTTGCAAGCCGACGGCACCGGGCTGATCGTCGAATCCATGAAGAAGCATCACGTCACTCGGCTGATTACGCTGTCCGGCGGCGGCTTGCCGGCTACCCAGGACCATCCGAGGTTCGCCGACCGGGTGATCCGCACGTTGTTGAAGCTGCTGTCGGGGCAGGTCTTGGCTGATGCTGAGGCTCACTTGAGGGTGCTGGAGGCGTCCGGTCTGGAATGGACGGTGGTCCGCGGTCCTCGGCTGACTGAGGACCCCGGCCAGGGGAGGTACCGTGTGGGCTGGGTCGGCGTGAACGCCAGTACCCGGATCAGTCGCGACGATCTTGCCGATTTTATCGTCACGCAGTTGACCGATCGCAGCTTCGTCCACGAATTGCCGTTCGTCAGTGAATGACACCGAAGCCTCTCGGCTTGGGCACATCGGGCGCGTCCTCGAGGTCTTCGTGGGGTGGGCTCGCTTCCTGGATTCTCGCCGCACGTTCCCGTTCGGGGATCTCAACCTGACGCGTTCCCAGGTGGAGGCGCTGTTCCTGATCGCGCATGCTGACGGCCCCGCCACGCCGGGCCTGCTGGCCGAGTCCTTGCAGGTCACGCCTGGGGCGGTGACCCAGTTGATGGTTGGCCTGACCGATGCCGGGCTGGTCGTCTACCAGCGCGACCCTGACGATGCCCGTCGGCGGGTTCTCGAGCTGTCGGCGGTTTCCCGAGCCCGAGTGGAGGCTTTCGAGCAGGACGCGATCCGCCACCTCGCGCCCCGGTTCGACGGGTTGGATGACAACGAAGTCCGGACTTTGGCCAGGGTGCTGGCCCGTATCAAAGGCCCCCGATGAGCGCGGGTTTTGTTACCGGTGCGACCGGGATCGTCGGATCCGCGGTGGTCAGCTACTTGCAGGGGCGCGGAGAACATGTCCGGGCCAGGCACACCACAGGATTGGTTTAACGTCCAGAAGTTGATCTATCGGGTGGTCCGATTCCACGTCTACGCCGCGCCTAACCTCGCCTAACTTCGATCTTTCGTCCGGCGGTGTCGGGTCGTTGCGACGGCTTGAGGACCACCGTGTGGGACTGATTCTCCCGGATGGGTGTGTGACAGATCACCCGTTGTCGTCTCAGGTTGCGGGGTTCCACGGTCCGGGTGGTGCGGCTGGTCGGGGCATTTGGATTCAGACCACGTCGACACGCCGATTGAGATGAGCCACCATTCTCCCGAGCCACCTGCGACACCATCTTCGTCGCCTGTTGGTCCAAGAATGTCTTGACCATCTGTTCTTGAACTCCGGACTGAACCGGCCCCGTCTACTATGCCATGATCACAATCCTTTCCAGAATGACTCCATTGGATCCTGACTCCGGAAGGAACGGGGCACCTCATCCGCTCAGCGCGGGGACGCAGAGGTTTGCCCGGTCACCGATGTCGAGGGTTGACCCGTTGTGCGCGTCGGAGTGTGGGTCGTCGAAGCCCCGCCCGATCCTGACGTGGATGCCGTCGGAGTGCTCGTCGGCGTCGGCGTCGGCGTCTGGGTCGGGGTCGGGGTCGGGGTCGGCGTCGGGGTCGGGGTCGGGGTCGGGGTCGCAAACGTCGGGACCGGCGACGGCGTCTTCGAGTTCACGTACGCCGGCGGGTCGAACGTCAGCTTGGGCTGGCCGTCCGTCGCGACCTTCATGAAGTCGAGCCAGGTGAGCGCGGGATAGGTGCCGCCGAAGAACGTGGCGTCACCCTGCTTCGCATACGGGTCGAGGTCGTCGTTGCCGCCGTCGCCCGCCACGTACATGACGGCGGTCGAGATCTGCTTCGTATAGGCGACGAACCAGCTGGACACGACGTCCTCCTGGCCGTTGCGGGTGATGCCCGCGGTGCCCGTCTTGCCGGCGATGTCGCGCCCGAGGCTCGACACTCTCGCGCCGGTGCCCTCGTTGACCACGTTCTGCAGCGCGAACGTGACGTCCTTGGAGACGTCGGGCTCGATCTGCTGCTTCGGCTCGACCTTGGCGGTGTAGAGGACCTTGCCCGTTGCGTCCTTGACCTCCTTGACGACGTGGCTCTGCACGTACGTGCCGCCGTTGGCGAAGGTGGCGTAACCGGTCGCCTGGTCCAGCGGGCTGACCTCGGCGGTGCCGAGCGGGATGCGGTTGTTGGCGTCCCAGCCGGCGCCGTTGGGGACCCCGGCCTCGTTCGCGGCCTTGATCACCTGAGCGGGCCCGTTGGGGATCTGCTGCACCATGTCGACGAACGCGGTGTTGATGGAGTCGGCGGTCGCCTTCGTGAGCGTCACGGTCCCGTACTGCATGTTGAACTCGTTGCGGATCGTCGAGGTGTCGCCCTTCGGGGTGAACGTGTTCCCGTTGAGCGTCGACCTCAGGCTGAAGCCGTTGCGGAGCCCGGCGACGACCGCGTACGCCTTGAAGGTCGAGGCCGCGGCACGGTCCGTGGCGGCCCAGTTGCGCGAGCTGGCGACGTAGTCGGGCCCGCCGTACATGGCCAGCACCTCACCGGTACCTACGCTCACGGACGCGATCGCCGCGTGCAG
>JAYUEA010000435.1:0-3666 GCA_043739465.1 Propionibacteriaceae bacterium | reverse complement strand
CCGTGGCCGGCAATGAGCGGCGAAGCCGAACGTCCTGACGAGGTAGGCGCCCACAGGATCCCAGGCCAAGGACGCGAGAACGGGCAGGAGTTCGGCGGAACGACACCACGCGGCCGTCTCGGCGACGCCGGTGATCACCGGCAGATCGGCGAGCCATTTAGTGACCTCCGGCGCTGTGTGCTCAGCCCATCCCAGTGCGTCGACCCGGCAGACCTCGGGGTTGGCGATCAACCCCGCCACGTACCGGGCTTCAGCATCCCCCACTGATTCACCGTGCCCGAGTCGCTCGGCAACAAACGCGCCTGACGTGATGCCAGGCACCAAGGTCCCGTCGATGTCGAGGCACACAACTCCGCGCCATGGCGCTCTCACCGTCTGCGGAGCGTATCGGCCTAGGGTTGCCCCATGGCTGAGCTGATCGTCATGGCGCCCGGAGCGCTCACGACGATCCAGGACTCTGGCCGACCCGGTTACGCGGCGGTGGGCGTGAGCCGGTCCGGGGCGTTCGACAGGGATGCGTACGAGGCCGGGCGTCGGCTGCTAGGGAATCCTGACGGCTTCGCCGCGCTCGAGGTGGTGCTCGGAGGGCTGAGGGTGACGGCGTCGGCTGCGACCCGGGCCGTACTCACCGGTGGCGTCGTGGCCGCCACGGCCGGCGGGCGTGAGGTCCGCTACGGCGAACCGTTCCTGCTGGGGCAGGGCGAAGAGCTGAGCCTGAGGCACTGCACCGTCGGGCTCCGCGTGTACGTGTCCGTCGCGGGCGGCATCGACGTGTCACCGGTTCTCGGATCGCGCGCCACCGACACGCTCTCCGGTCTCGGCCCGGCACCGCTGAGGGTTGGCGACGTGCTGCCGCTCGGGGTTGCCGTAGCGCCTGAGACAGTCCGCCTCGCGACCGTGTCCCCACCGAACTCCGGCCTGGTCACCCTCGACGTCCTGCCCGGACCTCGTACCGACTGGCTCACAGATCCTGACCTGGCAGGGGAGTGGACTGTCTCGCCCGACTCGAACCGGGTGGGCGTGCGTCTTGCGGGGCCGGTCGTCGGCCTCAACCGGACGGGCGAGCTGCCGAGCGAGGGGGTCGTGAGGGGTGCCATCCAGATCCCGCCCGGCGGCCAGCCGGTGATCTTCGGGCCGGACCACCCGACGACGGGCGGCTATCCGGTGGTGGGCGTGCTCACCGATGTGTCGTGCCATGCGCTGGCCCAGCTGAGGCCCGGCCAGCACGTACGGCTCAGGCCGATCAGGTGATCTCCAGGCCGCGGCTGAACTCGGCGACGAAGTGCTCAGCTCCTGTGCGGAACAGGACTCCGAACAGCACGACGATGCCGGAGCCGTCGGAGAAGACCACGACCGTACGGCCCGCGTGACCCAGACCACCCGTCACCCGCGCGCCCACGACAGCGTCGCGGGGGCACTCCCAGATGACTTGAGCGCCCTTCATCAGCGAGTCGAGCACGATGAGCCGCTGGTCAGTGACGACGAGCTCGCCGTCCACGCCACCGTGGTGCTGCTCGTCGATCGCGGCGCGCAAGGTCGTCGCCAACGAGTCATCGAAGCCCACGAGCACGGTCCCTGTGGCCAGGGCGTCCATGGTCTCGTGCAGCTGGGCCGTGGTCGGGACAAGGCCGCGAGCGTCGGTGCTGACGACGGGCCCGGCCAGGTACGACGCGTCCGGGATCCACAACGCCGACTCACCCGGCAGCAGCACCGGATCGAGGGCTGCCTCGTACTGCTCCACGCGGAACGTCACGTCCGCCATTCTGCACCGTGGGTAGATACCCATCGACGTGCAGGCCCCGTCGCGGTGAGGTAGTTTGACGTCAAGACCTTTGGTGGCAACGGCGCGAGGAGAACCCATGGGCAAGATCAAGGTGCACGGCACGGTCGTCGAGCTCGACGGCGACGAGATGACGCGGATCATCTGGCACTTCATCAAGGACCGCCTGATCAACCAGTACCTCGACATCAACCTCGAGTACTACGACCTCGGCATCGAGCACCGCGACGCGACGAACGACCAGGTCACCATCGACTCCGCGAACGCCATCAAGAAGCACGGCGTCGGCGTGAAGTGCGCGACGATCACCCCCGACGAGGCACGTGTCGAGGAGTTCGGCCTGCGCCAGATGTGGAAGTCGCCCAATGGAACTGTCCGCAACATCCTCGGTGGCGTGATCTTCCGCGAGCCGATCATCATCTCGAACATCCCCCGGCTCGTACCCGGCTGGACGAAGCCCATCGTCATCGGCCGCCACGCCCACGGCGACCAGTACACGGCGCAGAATTTCAAGGTGCCCGGCGCCGGCGTCGTGACGATCACGTACACGCCCGAGGACGGCTCGTCGCCCATGGAGTTCGAGGTCGCCAAGTTCGGCCCCGATGGTGGCGTCGCGATGGGCATGTACAACTTCAACAAGTCCATCGAGGACTTCGCCCGCGCCTCACTGAACTACGGCATGCTGCGCAACTACCCCGTCTACCTGTCGACGAAGAACACGATCCTCAAGGCGTACGACGGTGCGTTCAAGGACATCTTCCAGGCTGTGTACGAGGCCGATTTCAAGGCCGACTTCGAGGCCAAGGGGCTGACGTACGAGCACCGCCTGATCGACGACATGGTCGCGTCGGCCATGAAGTGGGAGGGCGGCTACGTCTGGGCGTGCAAGAACTACGACGGTGACGTGCAGTCCGACACGGTCGCGCAGGGCTTCGGCTCGCTCGGCCTGATGACCAGTGTGCTCATGACGCCGGACGGCAAGACCGTCGAGGCCGAGGCCGCGCACGGCACCGTGACGCGTCACTACCGCATGCACCAGCAGGGCAAGCCGACGTCCACCAACCCGATCGCGTCGATCTACGCCTGGACCGGTGGCCTCAAGCACCGCGGCGGCCTCGACAACACCCCCGAGGTCATCGCGTTCGCCGAGACCCTCGAGCGGGTCTGCGTCGAGACCGTCGAGTCGGGGAAGATGACGAAGGATCTCGCGCTGCTCGTCGGCCCGGACCAGGCATGGCTGACGACCGAGGAGTTCCTCGCCGCGATCGACGAGAACCTCAAGGCCGCGCTGAGCTGACCCGGCTCGGACTCGTATTTTCCTGCGCCCCGTCCCCGAATGGGGGGCGGGGCGCAGAAGTCTCCACTACTGAGCCCGGATCGCGGCCGCACCCGGTCTGAACGATCAAATTGTTCGGATCAGGGGGTTTACAAGGCACCAGAGCCCGGGTTAGGTTCGTCCTGTCGGAGCACAGCCACCCCAAAGACACGCCACCCGGCAGCCCCCGAACCACATTTCGTGGCTCCTACTCGGCATCGTCGCCCAGCGCTGGAGGTACCACCGTGACATCCATCCTCGCCCCCACCGACCGCCCTCGGCTGAGAACCCGCTGGGCCACGGCACTCCTCGCCGCGACCGTCGTGGTCGCCGGTCTGACCGCTGCCCCCGCCCACGCGGCCGACCAGACCGTGACCCTCGTGGGTTCGCTGCAGTCCGAGATCGGGTGCGCGGCGGACTGGGATCCGGCATGCGCCGCGAGCCACCTCGATGCCGGCACCGGGACCTGGAGCCGGAGCTTCACCGTCCCGGCCGGATCGTACGAGTTCAAGATCGCCATCAACGACAGCTGGGCGGTGAGCTACGGCGCGGGCGGGGCCCTGAACGGCCC
>JAYUEA010000434.1:0-3679 GCA_043739465.1 Propionibacteriaceae bacterium | reverse complement strand
GAAGGGTCAACCAGACCAACCCTTCGACTGGCCCTGGCTTTGACCGACGAGCTCAGGGATCGCCAGGCCTCGCCCAGCTGTCCGAGACTGGCTCAATCCTCACGCACCCTCACGAACCTCAGGTTATGAACAGACTCGGCCGGACGTGCGCAGAAGCGACATCACGAAGTCCGTGTTCTGAGGCCTTGTCCCTGGGGCGTAACACGTGTTTCGTGAGGTGCGGTGCTGTCGAACGCCATCGAGCGTCGTCATAACACGAAGTTCGTGGGGTCCGCCCTCCCAACCTTCGACACGCTCAGGGATCGACCAAAGCTGAGGGATCGAGAGGTTCGCATGGCGCACCCGCTCCCCTTCCGGTTGCCTGAGGAGCTCGCACGGCGCCAGCTGGGCGAGCGTCTCCAAGGCCCGGCACCTGTACGACTCAGGCCGGCCGGGTTCCCACCGCCGCGCGGGCCACCGCTTCGAGCGTGAAGCCGCCGGTCGGGGACCCGAGCCGGGAGTACAGCTGCTCGTGCAACCGGACCTGCTCGGGTTGGGGCAGCCCCACGAGGTAGCTGCCGGCAGGACCGATGCCGGCCAGGAAGCCGTTCCAGAGCTCGTCGAAGTCTGCGTAGGTCGACGTGACCGTGAGCTCCTTCTCCGTGACGTCGCTGAGGCCGCCCTCGTCGAGCAGCTCCAGCAGCTCTCCTGCACGGCCGAAGCGCATCACCCGAAGCTCGTCGGGCGCCTCCGGATCGAGAGCTACGGCGGCGTCCCAGAAGGCGCGCAACATCTCCATGCCGCGCTCGAAGTCCCACACGCACACTGCGACCCGGCCGCCGGGATGCAGGACCCGGATCATCTCCGCAACGGCAGCCTGTGGATCACTGACGAAATGCATCACCAGCTGAGCGAGGACGACGTCGAACGTGTCGGCTTCGTACGGCAGGTCCTCCGCCCGACCCTGCGTCACCTCGACGCCAGGGTTGCGGGCGGCGCACGCGGCGACGAACGGCGGCGAGGGGTCACAGGCGTGTACGGAGCCGGCACCGAGTCTCACGACGAGCTCCCTCGTCAGCGCTCCCGGTCCGCACCCGACATCAAGCACCATGACGCCCCGGGCCACATCCGCGGCGTCGGCGAATGCCGGGGCCAGCGGCTGGGAGTAACGCCCCATGAAGCGGAAGTACGCATCCCCGCTCGTCAGGAACGAGTGCGCGCCATCAACTGTGCTCATGAGACTCCTCACGGAAGGAGTCCGACCGTACCTCGCTGTGGTGCGGCTGTGAAGGTCTCGTGTCGCGTGGCCGAAATCTGTTCACGGTTGGCGTGGTCCCCTGCGTGCATCGCAAGGCGCCGGAGCACAGGCGTACCGCCTCGCTCATGTAGTACCTCTGGTGGGCGCCGGTGGTGCGGGTCACCGATCCGGGCCGGTCGACGGCGCTGTGCAGACGTGCGACGCACGTCACGCAGGCGGTCGGGTCCAAGGGGTACGACGTCGGTCATGGGGCCACTCTGCCGTACCGCACTGACACGGGCACACCGTTATCCAGGGGAATACGAGGTCGACCCTGGCCACCCTCGGCCGGGCACTCCGAGATTGTCGGCGTGAGCCGTTAGCCTGGCATCCAGGAGGCAGCTCATGGGGCGGGCTCGGCATGTGGTGGTGGCGCTGGTGCTGCTCGTTGCCGTGCTCGCAGGGTGCTCGAAAGCGCCGAACAAGCCCGCGCTCGACCTTCCCGTGGCCGACGACACCGTGACGCAGCTCGCCACCGCGCTGAGCGCGCTCGACGTGTCCACTGCGCCGCTGTCATCGTCTCCGACGGCCGCCCAGACCGAGATCGGCGTGATCGTCTCCGGCATGGACGGCATCAAGCCGACGGTCACCCCGGGAACGATCACGTACTCTCACGTCGATCCCAAGGCCACCGCGACGCTGCACTACGCATGGCCGATGCCCAGCGGGAGCTGGGAGTACGACGTGACGGTGCCGCTCGTCCACAACGGGCAGGGCTGGAAGCTCGAGTGGTCGCCGGCCGTGCTGTTCGACAAGCTCAATGCGACGAACCGGCTCGTCCACACGCACACGGCTGCGAAGCGCGGCCCGATCACCGGCGCGAACAACCAGGCGCTCGTCGAGGAGTTCACGATCGTCAAGGTCGGCATCGACAAGACGCGGGTCAGCGGCGACGCGGCGGTCGCGTCAGCGCGCGGACTGGCGGCGGTGGTCGGGATCGACCAGGACAAGTACGCGGCTCAGGTCGCGGCCGCCTCGGCGAAGGCGTTCGTGGTGGCGATCACCCTGCGACAAGGGAACGTACCGGCGCAGGTCTCCACGATTCCGGGCGCGGTCGGTGTGGAGAGCAAGTCCGTGCTGCCGGTCTCGGACGGGCTCGCACCCGAGGTCATCGGCACCATCGGCGAGGCGACTCCCGAAATCATCGCCGCGTCGAAAGGCGCGGTGCTCGCCGGCGACCAGGTCGGGCTGACCGGGCTCCAGAAGCGGTACGACACGTTGCTACGCGGCACACCGGGCGACAAGGTCAGCTTCGTGGTGCGACGTGGCACCGCCGGCGCGTCGGCGTCAGCGGCGGCGAGTGCGTCCGCGACTGGTTCGGCGGCGGCGAGTGCGTCCGCGACTGGTTCGGCGTCGACCAAGCCCGGTTCGGCCACCCCCTCGGCGAAGGCGAGCACGGCCTCCGCCTCGGCATCGGTCGCGCCCGTCGTCGTGCACTCGAAGGAGCCCGCGCCCGGCGGCCCCCTCTCGCTCAGCCTCGACATGACCTGGCAGCTCAAGGCCGAGTCTGTGATGGAGCCCGTGCCCGGAGCGGCCGCGGTCGCCGTCATCCAGCCCTCGACCGGCAGCATCCTCGCTATCGCCAACTCGCCGGGCAGCGCGGGCCAGGCGGACGCGTCGTTCGGCCAGTACGCACCGGGCTCGACGTTCAAGATCGCCACGACCTTGGCGCTGCTGCGTAAGGGCTACACCGCCGACTCGATCATGAACTGCTCGTCCACGGCCAGCGTCGAGGGCCAGCCCTTCAAGAACTACTCCGACTTCCCCTCGTCGAAGATCGGCCGGATCCCGCTGAAAGACGCTGTCGCGCAGTCGTGCAACACGGCCTTCATCAACGAGTACGGGACGGTGTCCGGTCCAGAGCTGCAGGCCGCGGCGGCGAGCCTCGGGGTGGGCATCGACTATGACGGCGGCTTCGCGGTGAACTACGGCATCGTGCCGAAAGCGAGCGCGAGCGCGATGAAGGCGCAGGAGTTCATCGGGCAGGGCGGCGTGCTGACTTCGCCGGTGACGATGGCCGGGCTCGTGAGCTCCGTCGCGGCCGGCCACACGGTCATCCCCTACCTCGTCACGCAGGCCAAGCCGACATCCACAGCAGCCCCGCTCACCGAGGCCGAGGCAGCCACGCTGCAGTCGATCATGGGCTACACGGTCCAGACCGGCTCGGGGCGCGTACTGACGGGGCTCGCGGCGGGCGCGAAGACGGGAACGGCTGAGTACGGCACCGGCTCGCCCCTGCCCACCCACGCCTGGATGATCTGCTACACCGGCAACGACATCGCGATCGCCGTGTGGGTCAAGGACGGCAAGTCCGGCTCGGGCACTGCGGGACCGCTGATCAAGCAGCTGTTGAGCTGATGGACTCCCATACCGCCTTCGAGACCGGGCGACGCATGCTGGCCG
>JAYUEA010000433.1:0-3687 GCA_043739465.1 Propionibacteriaceae bacterium | reverse complement strand
CCCGTACCGCCTCTGCCTTCGCCGTCGAGACCTTCGTCCCGTTGAACACCCTCGAGACCGTCGCCGGACTGACGCCCGCGCGATCGGCCACGTCGTAGATCGTCGTCACGCGCTCGCCCCCTGGAACCAGGGTGCTGCAGCGAGGTACGCCGCGACAAACCGCTCACGGTGATCTCGGTATTCGGCGGTCCTGGCCGACGGGACGACCTCGCGTTCGACCCTCGACAGGTTCGGGGCTGCCGAGAAGTCGAGGTGACCGAGGCCCACCAGACCGGTGATCGCGACGCCGAGGCTGGTGGCGCCGGCGGTGACGGACCGGCGTCGTACGGGCCTCTCCCAGATGTCGGCGAACAGCTGGAGCCAGCCGTCGCTCGCCGCTCCTCCGCCGACGACATCGACCGGTTCGTCGGGCAGCACGAGCGGCTCCATACACAGCGCGAGTCCGAAGGCGATGCCCTCGAGGGTGGCCCGTGTCAGCTCGGCGCGACCGTGGTGACGCCGCAGGCCGGCCATGACGCCGGACGCCTGCGGGTTCCACCACGGTGAGCGTTCGCCGGTGAGGTACGGCAGGAAGAACAGGCCCGTCGAGGCCGCCTCGGCCGTGAGTCCTTCGGCGACGAGGTCCGTGATGCTCGTCCCCGGGGCGATGGTGTCGCGCAGCCAGTCGAGCGTGCCGGCCCCGGCCTGCGTGGTGGCCGTCGGCACGTACCGGCCCGGCACGACATGTGCGAGCGTGAACGAGCGGCGCAGAGGGTCGAGGACCGGTGTACGAGAGGTGCGCGAGTACCAGGCCGAGGTGCCGAGGCAGACATAGCCGTGGGTGTCGGGCGTGACGCAGCCGGCGCCCGCCGCTGCCATCGGGCCGTCGCCGCCACCCACCACGACGAGGGTGGATGTCGTGAGGCCGAGCTCCTGCGCGGCGGCGCGGGTTAGCGGGCCGAGCACCTTCGTGCTCTCGAGGACCAGGGGGAACAGTCGCGACTCGACGCCGCTCGCGGCGATCAGCTCGTCGGACCAGGAGCCCTGGGCGAGGTCGTACGCGGCCGTGGACGAGGCGTCGCTGATGTCGGTGACGATGATGCCCGTCAGGCGGGCGTTGACGTAGTCCTTGTGGCCGATCGCGCGGTAGGCGCGGGCCACGAGGTCTGGTTCGTGGCGTTGCAGCCACATGAGCTTGGCGATGTTGTACGTGGCGGCGAGACGGTTGCCGGTCACCCGGTAGCCGTTCTCCTCGCCGAAGGCGGAGTCGAGCTCCAACGCCTCGGCGGCAGCCCGCTGGTCGGCCCAGATGAGCGCGGGACGCAGCGGCGCGCCGGTGGCATCGACGAGGACGACGCCCATCATCGTGCCACCGACGCAGATGCCGGTCACTGCGGAAGGGGCGGTCCCGGTCGTTGCGAGGAGCTGCTGGGTGGTCGTGACGACCGCTGCCCACCAGTCCTCAGGGTTCTGCTCGACCTCGCCTCCCGTGCCGTACACGGTGGTGTACGGCACGGTCGTCGAGGCGATCAGTGTTCCGTCGAGCGCGTGCAGTGACGCCTTGTCACCTGATGTTCCCAGGTCATGGGCGATGAGCACGGCGGCCTCCGGAGGTCAGAGGTGGGGCGCAGGCGGTGCGCCCCACCAGGTTGGTTGATCAGTCGTACAACACCGCAGCGATCTTGGCGTCGGTGATGTTCGTCTTGTCATACCAGTAGAAGCCGGTGTCGATCGTCTTGGGGAGGGTCTCCTTGGCGATCGCCTTGATGGCGGCCTTCACGGTCTCCTCGCCCATGCCGACAGGGTTCTGGGTGATGGCGCCGGCCATCAGGCCGGATGTGATGGCGTCCTTCTGTGCCTTGCCGGAGTCGAAGCCGACGATGGCCAGGCCGGTCTTCTTGGCCTCCTGGACACCCTTGACGACGCCGATGGCCGAGCCCTCGTTGGATCCGAAGATGCCGCTGAGGTCAGGGTTGGCAGCGATGATCGACTTGGTGATGTCAGCCGACTTGGCCTGGTCGCCGTCGCCGTACTGTGCCGGCAGGATCTTGACGTCCGGGCAGTTGGCCTTCATGCCGGCGAGGAAGCCGTCACGACGATCCGTACCGGACTTCGACGTCTGGTCGTGGACGACGAGCGCCACGAGGCCCTTGTTCTTGATGAGCGTGCACATGTGCTTGGCGCCCTCAGCAGCCGCGGCCTTGTTGTCCGTGGAGGCCGTGGTGACCGGGTAGTCGGAGTCGACACCCGAGTCGAAGGCGACCATGGGGATGCCCTGGCTCTTGATCGTGGCGATCGGGCCGGACGCAGCCTTGCTGTCGAGCGCGGCGAACGCGATCGCGTCGGGCTTCTTCGCGATGGCGTTCTGCAGCATCGTGATCTGGGCCTCGACCTCCTTCTCGCTGGCCGGACCCTCGAACGTCACCTTGACGCCCTGCTTGGCCGCCTCCTGCTCGGCGCCCTTCTTGACGGCCTGCCAGAACTGGTGCTGGAAGCCCTTGCTGATGATGGCGATGTACTTCTGTCCGCCGGACGTGGTGCTCGCCGCTCCGGAGGACGTGGTCGCCCCCGTGGTGCCGGTCGAGCACGCTGCCAGGGCCATCGTTGCGGCGATTGCTGTCACCGCAAAGACCTTCGACGCTGAACGCATTGCTTTCCTTTCGTTGGTGGTGCTGGGTTTCTTGGATGGTTGGTCAGTGGACCCCACCGCGCCGGGTGCGCAGCTGGTCGGCGTACACGGCGAGCAGGATGACGATGCCGAGGATGACGTTCTGCCATTCCTGCGGCACCGAGATGATCTGCAAGCCGTTGTTGAGGACGGAGATGATCAGGGCGCCGATGACGGTGCCGAGGATGGAACCCTTGCCGCCCGAGAGCGACGTGCCGCCGATGACGACCGCGGCGATCGCCTGCAGCTCGTACCCTGCTCCGGTCGCCGGCTGGGCCGACCCGAGGCGAGCCGAGATCATGACGCCGGCCAGACCGGTGAACAGGCCCGCGGTGGCGTAGATGATGACGAGCCACTTCTTCACGTTGACGCCGGACAGGGCCGTCGCCTCCTCGTTCGAGCCGATCGCGAGGTCGTACCGGCCGAGCAGCGTGCGGTTGAGGAGGATCGTGGCGATGATCGCAGCGATCGCGAAGACGATGACGGCGTTCGGGAAGTTGCGCGGCAGCGGCATGCCGGCGAGGAAGTTGTCGTCGATCAGGGTGCCGGTCGAGATCTTCTGGTAGCCGGAGGCGTCGTCGAAGTAGATCGGGGCCTTGTTCGACACGACGAGGGCGAGGCCCTGGGCGACGAGCATCATGGCGAGCGTCGCGATGAACGGCGGCAGCTTGAGGAAGGCGACGTTGGCGCCGTTGATCGCTCCGAGGACACCTCCGAAGATGATCGCCAGCGGCACACCGATGAGGACCGGGATGTGCCAGTTGACGATGAAGGTCGCCGACATCACAGCGCACAGCGCCATGCCGGTGCCGACCGACAGGTCGATGCCTCCGGTGATGATGACGAGCGTCGCGCCCAGGGAAAGCAGACCCACCACGACCGCGGAGAACAGGATCGCGGTGACGTTGCCGTAGGTGGGGAAGATGTCGGGCTTCACCAGCGAGAACACCACGAAGATGATGAGCAGGCCGCCGAACGCCAGCAGCTGCTGGAGCTGCCGCCTGATCGACTGCATCCGGTTCTTGGATGTCGCATCCACG
>JAYUEA010000432.1:0-3691 GCA_043739465.1 Propionibacteriaceae bacterium | reverse complement strand
GTACGCCCTTGGTGCGGCACGCGGCCGCCAGGTGGCAGAACGTGTCCGTCGTGCCCAGTCTCGGGTCGATGGAGAAGTGGTCGAGGGTGTCGTAGCCGTGCGTGGCCGACCGGAAGATGGGGCCGAGGAGAAGGCCGTTGGCGCCCAGGGAGACGACGTAGTCGAGCCAGTCCTCAAGCTGTGCCAGGCGTGGTACGGGATCGGGACCGGCAGAGGCAAGTGAACGCTCGGCTCCCGTGAAGCCGAGCGGGTAGACGTGCCACCAGATGGTGTCGAGCGGCCAGGTCGAGTTCATGACGAGCTCCTTCGTCAACCCCAGCGTGTCACGCGTCGGACGGGCACGCCGGGGATCTCGGCGATTCTTCGCCCGACTCGCGCAGCGCCTAGCACTCGGCTTGATCGAGTGCTAACCGGGGTATAGATTCCTGATTAGCACTCAACCATTGAGTGTGCCAGCGTTCGGGGCGACACCGCGACGGAGTCCCGGCACTTGTACGACAGTTCTACTCCCGTGGCCACAAGGCCACCACCGACAGTGAAAGGGGTCTTGACGTGGCAGCCACGATCAAGCCGCTCGAGGACCGCGTCCTCGTCCAGCCGCTGGAGGCCGAGCAGACCACTGCTTCCGGCCTCGTTATCCCGGACACCGCCAAGGAGAAGCCGCAGGAGGGCAAGGTCATTGCGACCGGCCCCGGCCGCATCGACGACAACGGCAAGCGGATCCCGCTCGACGTCGCCGACGGCGACATCGTGATCTTCTCCAAGTACGGCGGCACCGAGGTCAAGTACGACGGCAACGAGTACCTCCTCCTCAACGCCCGCGACATCCTCGCGGTCGTCACCAAGTAAGGAAGAGCCCACATGCCGAAGATCCTCCAGTTCGACGAGGAGGCGCGTCGCTCCTTGGAGCGCGGCGTCGACGTGCTCGCGAACACCGTCAAGGTGACGCTTGGCCCCAAGGGCCGCTACGTCGTCCTCGACAAGAAGTGGGGCGCCCCGACCATCACGAACGACGGTGTCACCGTCGCCAAGGAGGTCGAGCTCTCCGATCCGTACGAGAACCTGGGCGCTCAGCTCGCCAAGGAAGTCGCCACGAAGACCAACGACGTCGCCGGTGACGGCACGACCACCGCCACGGTGCTCGCGCAGGCTCTGGTTCACGAGGGTCTCCGCGCGGTCGCTTCCGGCGGCAACCCGGTCGGCTTGAAGCGCGGCATCGAGAAGGCCGTCGAGGCCCTCGCCGTCGAGCTCAAGTCGCAGGCCCGCGCCATCGACTCGACCGCCGACATGGCTTCGGTCGCCACGATCTCTGCTCGTGACGAGCAGATCGGTGCGCTCATCGCCGAGGCGTTCGACAAGGTCGGCAAGGACGGCGTCATCACCGTCGACGAGTCGAACACGTTCGGCACCGAACTCGAGTTCACCGAGGGCATGCAGTTCGACAAGGGCTACCTGTCGCCGTACTTCATCACCGATGGCGAGCGTATGGAGACCGTCCTCGACGATCCGTACATCCTCATCAACTCCGGCAAGATCAGCTCGATGAACGACCTGCTCCCCATCCTGGAGAAGGTCATCGCCGCCAAGGGCACGCTGTTCATCGTGGCCGAGGACGTCGCCGGGGAGGCGTTGTCGACCCTGGTCGTCAACAAGATCCGCGGCACGTTCACGTCGTGCGCCGTCAAGGCGCCGGCCTTCGGTGACCGTCGTAAGGCCATGCTCGAGGACATCGCCACCCTGACCGGTGGCCAGGTCGTCGCTCCCGAGGTCGGCCTCAAGCTCGATGCTGTGGGTCTCGAGGTGCTCGGCCGCGCTCGTCGCATCGTCGTCACCAAGGACAACACCACGCTCGTCGACGGTGCGGGCGAGAGCTCGGCGGTCGAGGCTCGGGTGCAGCAGTTGCGCGCCGAGATCGAGCGGAGCGACTCCGACTGGGACCGCGAGAAGCTGCAGGAGCGAGTTGCGAAGCTCGCCGGTGGCGTCTGCGTGATCAAGGTCGGCGCTGCCACCGAGGTCGAGCTCAAGGAGAAGAAGCACCGGATCGAGGACGCCGTCTCCGCGACGCGCGCCGCGATCGAAGAGGGCATCGTGGCCGGCGGCGGTTCCGCGCTGGTCCACGCGGCCAAGGTCCTCGAGGGTGGTCTCGGTCTGGTCGGCGACGAGAAGACGGGCGTGGCGATCGTGGCCAAGGCCGTCGTCGAGCCGCTGCGCTGGATCGCCGAGAACGGCGGCGTGCCTGGGTACGTCATCGTCAGCAGGGTCTCCGAGATGAAGCCGGGCGAGGGCTACAACGCCGCGACCGGCGAGTACGGAGACCTCATCGGCTGGGGCATCATCGACCCGGTCAAGGTCACCCGCTCGGCTCTCGCCAACGCGGCCTCCATCGCGGCCCTGCTCCTCACGACAGAGACCCTGATCGTGGAGAAGCCGGCCGACGACGACTACCACGCAGGTCACGGTCACTGAGTTAGTTCACGTTTAGTACGAAGGCCCGTCCCGGATCCCGGGGCGGGTCTTCGTGCCTCTCCCACTCCATGAACAGCCCCGAGACACCGGCCACGGGAGCGGCAGCGACAGTGTGTACGGTGTCGGCCGCGCGAAGCCGGCCGGCCAGGCGTCTCGCTGAGAGCCGTCGCCAGCGACGTCTGCTCGGGGATGTGGCGGTAGTGCCCGCCTGATGGCGTCGGGTGGACACGACACTTCCCCGGGCGGACCAGAAGGTGCTTGAGACCCCAGCAATGTCCAGCCTTGCGCGGGGTCGGGTCGTGCGGCATGGCTCAAGGTGTTGCGTGCGCTGTCTTGGCGGGGGCGGCGGATGGCTTGGGTGTTACCCGAGGAGGCCTGGGGCGGTTCTTGGTGGCCTCTTATGCGCGCACACCACCTGGATCCACGCCGCCCTCCGCCAGATCTCGTCGAGAGGCGGCAAACGTGTGGTTTGGTCGTCGGATTTGCCACGTTAGCCGCGTCTCGACGATCCGGGTCCATGAGGAGTACTGCGACGGAGTCGTTGAGCGTCTCGACGGGCCTAGCGACACTAGAGCCTGTGGCGCGGGGTGGGTAACCACCGGATGGTTCTGTACCCGTCGGCTGATGTCGAAGGCAGCATCAGCCTCCGCGTCCGGCCCAGGAAATGTCGTGTCCACGCGACCTCGACCAGTCGGGCACTACCACCATTTCCAGGGCCGTCCGTACGCGGTGCCGCCGGTCACGAGGCGCCTGGCCGCCCGGCTTCGCGCGGTCGGCTCTCGTCGCATGAGCTGCCGATCTCGGCGCATTGTCTCCTGGCATGGCCCCGCCCCATGACGGCGTCAACGCCGGCCGACAAACTGACCCCCCTTTGCCGGGCGGGTTCGAGGGCACCAGGGGTCAGGATTCACCCGGCAGCGACAGACGGCTGGCCCAGCACCACGGCCGCGCCGAGCGGCCGGCAGAGGGGACGGGGCCGAGTGGCGGCTGGCCCCACCCGGGGGCGGTGTCGAGTGGCGACTGGCCACGCCCGGGCCGGT
The DNA here is from genome assembly GCA_043739465.1 of Propionibacteriaceae bacterium. Taxonomy (GTDB): domain Bacteria; phylum Actinomycetota; class Actinomycetes; order Propionibacteriales; family Propionibacteriaceae; genus Fen-668. The sequence goes on along the minus strand of JAYUEA010000432.1, from coordinate 185 downwards.
GAAGCAGTTGGCTGCGGCCGGCATTCGGCTCGGTTGCTGGTCATCCCGCTCGTGGGTGTTGGTCGTGGTCGAAGAGGGTGGCTGCGTGGCCCATGCGTCGGATCGGTGTCCGGGCAGGGTCGAGTGCTGCGGGTGGCAGGAACTCGGGGAGTCCTCGGTGGTCGATGCGGACCTCCCATGCGTCG
>JAYUEA010000431.1:0-3692 GCA_043739465.1 Propionibacteriaceae bacterium | reverse complement strand
TCCAGCCCGATCGGGCTCGACCTCGGCGCGCGGACTCCCGAGGAGACGGCCGTCTCCATCGCCGCCGAGATCATCGCCCTGCGGTGGGGCGGGGACGGCGGACGCCTGGCCCGGATGGATGGGCGCATCCACCATGAGCAGCATCTGACCTGACATCGGCCGAGGTGCGGCGCCCTGATCTGTTCACCTGATCTGAAGTCAAGGCTGCCAGCCCTTGTATCCGTGGTCCCAGCACGGTTGTCTTGGACCCATACCCCACTGCACTTGGTCGCCGCGGCGGGGAGCCAGATCCGCCGGCGACTGTGGAGGGTAGGCCAGGAATGACCCGAATCAGCGTTAACGTGGACGGTGTTGCGTACTCCGACGAGGTCGAGAATCGCACCCTGCTCGTGCAGTATCTGCGTGACCAGCTCGGCAAGACCGGCACGGTCATCGGGTGCGACACGACCAACTGCGGTGCCTGCACCGTTCACCTCGACGGCCGCAGCGTCAAGTCCTGCACGATGCTGGCGGTTCAGGCCGACGGCCACGACGTCACCACCATCGAGGGACTGGCGCGCGACGGCGCCCTGCATCCGATGCAACAGGCCTTCCACGAGTGTCACGCCCTCCAGTGCGGCTTCTGCACGCCGGGCATGATCATGTCCTCGATCGACCTGCTGGGCGACAACCCCAACCCCACCGAGACCGAGATCCGCGAGGGCCTCGAGGGCAACCTGTGCCGATGCACGGGCTACCAGAACATCGTCAGGGCCGTTCAGCAGGTGGCGGGCGCTTCGGCTTCGGCAGGCGCTTCGGTTCCGACGGGAGCCTCGTCATGACCGCCACAGAGCAGGAGGTCGAGCGTTCCGATGCACCCGAGATCGGCAAGGCCCGGCGCCGCAAGGAGGACCAGCGCCTGATCACGGGCCAGACCAGGTTCACCGACAACCTCTCCGCGGCCGGCATGCTCCACCTCGGGATGGTTCGCAGCCCCGTCGCGCACGCCCGGATCACCGCGGTCAACACCGATGCGGCCAAGGCGTCGCCGGGAGTGGTCGCGGTGCTGACCGGAGCCGACCTGGCTGACAAGCAAGGCAGCCTGCCCAACGCCTGGCCCATCACCGATGACCAGAAAGCACCACAGCACCCTGCGGTTGCTGTGGAACACGTCGCGTTCGCCGGCGAGATCGTCGCCGTCGTCGTGGCTCGCAGCCCCCGCGAGGCCAGGGACGCAATCGAGCTGGTCGACGTGGACTACGAGGAGCTCCCCGTGGTCCTGGACCTGGAGACGGCGGCCGCGGGCGCGCCATACGCGCATCCCGACCTGGGCACCAACGTCTCGGCAACCTGGGTCTACGACTCGGGCCAGGCGGGCACGGGCACAGACGTGGACGAGGAGATCGCCAAGGCGCGCGAGGACGGGGTCGTCATCGAACGGACCTACCGTCAGCAGCGGCTGATCCCCGCATTCATGGAGCCGCGGTCGATCCTGGTCGACCCCACCGGGCAGCAGCTCACCGTCTGGACCTCCACCCAGGTGCCGCACTTCGTCCGCATCTTCCTGGCGCTGGTGCTGGGCATCCCGGAGAGCAAGATCCGGGTGATCGCCCCGGACGTCGGCGGCGGGTTCGGCGGCAAGCTGCAGTTCACCCCCGAGGAGGTCCTGACCGTCCTCGCCGCCCAGCACACGGGCAAGCCGTGCAAGTACACCGAGACACGGTCCGAGTCGCTGGTCGCGGCCCACCACGGCCGCGACCAGCTGCAGCGGCTGACCCTGGCCGCGACCAGGGACGGCACCGTCACCGGGCTCAAGGTCGACCTGCTCGCCAACATGGGGGCCTACCTCGGTCTGGTGACCTCGGGCATCCCGGTGCTGGGCGCGTTCATGTTCAACTCGATCTACAAGTTCGCCGGCTATCGCTTCACCACCACCAACGTCTTCACCAACACGACGTGGACCGATGCCTACCGTGGCGCCGGCCGTCCCGAGGCGACGTTCGCGATCGAGCGGCTGATGGACGACCTCGCCGCCGAGCTGGGGCGAGACCCCATCGAGCTGCGTGAGCAGAACTGGATCAAGCACGAGGAGTTCCCCTTCTCGACCGTCGCCGGCATGACCTACGACTCGGGCAACTACGAGGCGGCCACCGCCAGAGCCAAGGAGCTGTTCGGCTACGACGAGCTGCGCGCTGAGCAGATGCGGCGCCGTGAGTCCGGTGACCCGGTCCAGCTCGGCATCGGCGTCTCGACCTTCACCGAGATGTGCGGGCTTGCGCCCTCGCGGGTGCTGGGCGCGCTGAAGTACGTCGGCGGCGGTTGGGAACATGCGTCGATCCGCGTCCTGCCCACCGGCAAGGTCGAGGTTGTCACGGGCACCAGCCCGCACGGTCAGGGGCACGAGACAGCCTGGAGCCAGATCGTGGCCGACCGGCTGGGTGTGGCGTTCGAGGACGTCGAGGTGCTGCACGGGGACACGGCAATCTCGCCGAGGGGCCTTGACACGTATGGCTCCCGGTCGCTGGTGGTGGGCGGCATGGCCGTCGTCAAGGCTGCCGACAAGGTCATCGAGAAGGCGCGCATCATCGCGTCGCACCTGCTCGAGGCCAGTGCCGACGACCTCGAGTTCGCCGGCGGCCGGTTCACGGTCAAGGGCACCGACAAGGGGATGGCCCTGGGCGAGACGGCCTTCGCGGCGTTCCAGGGCCACAACCTGCCCGATGGTTTCGAGCCCTCCATCGACGCCGACGCCACGTTCGACCCGGTGGACTTCTCGTTCCCCCACGGCACGCACCTCGCGGCCATGGAGGTCGATACCGAGACGGGCGCGACCACGCTGCGCAAGTACGTCTGCGTCGACGACATCGGCAACGTGATCAACCCGCTCATCGTCGAGGGACAGGTCCACGGAGGGCTCGCACAGGGCATCGCGCAGGCGCTGTTCGAGGAGGCCGTGTATGACGAGAACGGCACCTTGGTCACTGGTTCCTTCGTCGACTATCTGGTGCCGAGCGCCGCCGATCTGCCGTCGTTCATCACCGACCGCACCGTGTCGGCCTCGACGACGAATGACCTGGGCGTCAAGGGTGTTGGCGAGGCGGGCACGATCGCCTCGACCCCGGCCATCGTCAACGGCGTCCTCGACGCCATCAGGCATCTCGGCGTCCAGGACGTCGTCATGCCGTGCGCTCCGCAGACGGTGTGGCGCGCCCTCCGGGCAGCGTCGTCCAAAGCAGTTTCGACCGATGCAGCTTCGACCGATGCAGATTCGACCAAGGGTGGTGCGGCATGATCCCGGCAGCCTTCGACTACCACGCCCCGACGAGTGTCGAGGAGGCCCTGCAGCTGCTCGGCTCGTCGGGCGACGTCAAGGTCCTGGCCGGCGGCCAGAGCCTGATCCCGGTCCTCAAGCTGCGGCTGGCTGCACCTGAGGTCATCGTCGACCTGGGCCGGATCGAGTCCCTGCGCGGGATCCGGGAGGACGGCGACGCCCTCGTGATCGGCGCCATGACATCGCACGACGACGTGGCCCGATCGTCCGTGGTGGCAACGCATGCGCTGCTGCTGAGCAAGGCTGCCCAGACGGTCGCCGACCCGCAGGTCCGCCACCGCGGGACCTTGGGAGGCGCGCTGGCCCACGCCGACCCCGCGGGCGACCTGCTGGCTCCGGCGCTGGCCCTCGATGCGTCGTTCGTCATCGTCGGGCCGTCCGG
>JAYUEA010000430.1:0-11111 GCA_043739465.1 Propionibacteriaceae bacterium | reverse complement strand
GCGACAACGACGAAGCGGCTGTACGAGGCGTGGGTACGCCCTGTACAGCCGCTTGGGTATCAGCCCTCGGCGTTCGCCGTCTGCACCGGTGCGCCGGCCTCGGACGAGCCACTGCTGCGGCGACGACGACGACGGCGAGGCTTGCTCGCTTCGCCGTCGGTAAGGGACTCCGACGTCACGGCCACGGGTGCGGCGCCCTCGACCGCGACCGGCTCGCCGATGCGACGACGGACGCGCTCGCGACGGGGTCCACGCTCGGCGGAATCGCCCTCGGCGTCCTTGGAACGGGGACGATCATGGCCACGGTCGCTTCCTCGACCACCACGGTCACGGTCACGCCCGTGACCGCCGTCGCGCGAGCTGTGCCCGCCCTTCTGCTCGAGCATCTCGCCACGGTCCTCACGCTCGGCCCGGGGCTTGGTCGGTACGATGCGGCCCTTGGTGCCCGCGGGGATCTCGAGGTCTGCCATGAGTTCCGGGGAGCTCGAGTACGACTCGACGATCTCGCCGAACGGGAGGTCGAGCACCCGGTTGATGACCTTCCAACGGGTGACGTCCGGCCAGTCGACAAGGGTGACGGAGACGCCCGTCTTGCCGGCGCGTCCGGTGCGGCCGATGCGGTGCACGTACGTCTTCTCGTCGTCGGGGCACTCGAAGTTCACGACGTGGCTGACGTTAGCCACGTCGATGCCGCGAGCGGCGACGTCGGTGGCGACAATGACCTGGACCTTGCCATCCCGGAAGCGCTTGAGCGCCTTCTCCCGTGAGACCTGGGTGAGGTCGCCGTGGATGCAGGTCGCCTCGAAGCCGCGGTCGATGAGGTCGTCGGTCAGCCGCTGCACGCCGCGCTTCGTCTTGCAGAAGACCATGATGCGGTCGGCATCCGGCACCTGGAGCAGCTTCGCGACGATCTCGGGCTTGTCGAGGTTGTGCGCCTGGTAGACGAACTGGGTGGTGTCGGGCACCATCGCCGACGCGTCGTGGGCCTCGGCGCGGACGTTGATCGGGTGCGAGAGGTGCATCCGGGACATCGCGACGATCGCCGACGGCATCGTCGCGGAGAACATCATCGTCTGACGGGTCTTCGGGGTCTTGCTGATGAGCTTTTCGACGTCGGGCAGGAAGCCCAGGTCGAGCATCTCGTCGGCCTCGTCGAGGACGAGGACCTTCACGTGGGACAGGTCGAGCGCGCGGCGATCGGCCAGGTCCTTGAGGCGGCCCGGTGTGCCGACGACGACGTCGACGCCAGCGGTCAGCTGGTCGAGCTGCGGGTCGTAGCCGACACCGCCGTACACGGTCATCACTCGCGCCTTGCGCTTGGTCGACGCGATGGCGATGTCGCGGGTCACCTGGAGCGCGAGCTCGCGGGTGGGGCACATGACCAGCGCCTGCGGCTTGCCGGGAGCCTCGAGCTCCTCGTACTCCGGCTCGCCCGGAACGGCGATCCGCTGCAGCAGCGAGATGCCGAACGCGAGGGTCTTGCCGGTGCCGGTGCGGGCCTGGCCGATCATGTCGGTGCCCTGGATGGCGATCGGGATCGAGAGGATCTGGATCGGGAAGGGGTGCGTGATGTTGATCTCAGCCAGTGCCTCGACGATCGCGGGCATGACGCCCAGCTCCTCGAACGTGACACGAGCGTCTGGCTCGGCGACCGGTTCGTGGACGTAGTTCTCGGGAGCACTGCTGGGGCTCGTGATCGAGCCGGACTCGATGGTCAGTGTGGTGCCTTACGGGTGGCCGGCCCTCACAGGCCGGAAAACGGGCCTCGCTGCACCGCACCGATCCAGTGACCGGGGTGTTCAGCGACGGACGCCGGTCCGGCGCCACCTGGGAGTCTACCTGACCTCGCTCCCGTGGCCCTCATACGCCACTCGGCCGCCCGCCGCCCACCCCGAATCCGCGAGCGGCGGCAAAGTGCTGGTTCTGCTGAAGAGAACCAGCACTTGGTCGCCGTTCGCGTGAGAGATCGGCCAGCATCGTCATACGTCCGCTCCCCGAAGACGGAGCGCCGTACGCAATCGGGCCACCGCCCGCTCAGGCGCGCGGAGGACGTCGAAGCTCGTGAAGATGCGCAGCAGCCAATCGACCTCGTCGAGCAGGTCGTGGCGCGAGTTGTCCTGACGCTCCCGCCAGTTCGAGGCGCGGCCACTCCGGACGGCACCTTCTGTGTCGCGGTCAGCGTGGTGAGTTCCGTCGTAGTCAGCTGCCACCCTCCACGTCGGCCAGGACAGGTCGGGGCAGTGGACCGGGTCCCCATCGTCGCGGCGCACCCACTCGTTCACCACCGGTTCCGGCAGTCCGCCATCCTCGAAGACCAGGCGCAGCCGAGATTCCATCGGAGAGTCGACGCGGTCCCGACTCCGGTACAAGGCCCGCCTGAGGACGCGCGCGCCGCGCCTACCTGACCAGAGGTCCAGTCGTTGCCTCAGCCTGTCCTCCCCTGAGGCGAACTTCCGCCGAAGCGCATCGGCCAGGATCACGAGATCTGTTTCCTCGGCATGGGTGTCGGTGCCCAGGTCGCACCAGGTTCGCCACGGCGAGGTGATCCGCAGTCCGTTCACGTCGATGAGATCGCCAGGCAGGGCCTCGCTCCGATGGCCGATGATTCCGCGCGCCTGCGGTCGCACAGCGTCATGAGGCACTGTGACATGAAGAGGTGCGAGAGTGTCGGGTTCGATCGCCTCGTACCTCGATCGTCCGCCGTGAACACTCGGCGTGAGCCAGGCACCCAGGGCGAGTGCGGTGCTATGAGAGAAGACTGCGGACTCAGGCAGGATCAGGGCAGCCGCTCGGCAGCGGTCACGAAGGGTGTCGGGCGAGGACGCCAGCGTGCGCACGCCGTGCAGCGGATGCCTGAACCGCTTCCCTCGCAGCACGTGACGTGGCACGCCCTGCTCGGTAGCGTCCCGGACCGTGAAGGGTCCTGCGGCAAGCTCGTCAGGTATGTCTCGCACAGACCAAGCATGCAGGATGGAGGCGCGTGTCCGCTTGAGTTATCCACAGCCCTGCTCGGCATCGAGTGGCGCCGAAGTGACGTTCTGTCCATCGGCAACCGTTCGTTTGCCGCCACTCGCACTAGGCGGTGTTGAAACCCACCGCGCGTACGTGCTCGGAGCCGAGGTCGACGTAGGCGATGCCCGCGGCCGGGATGAGGACCTTGCGGCCCTTGTCGTCGACGAGGGTGAACACGCCACCGTCGGCTATGGCCTTGCTGAGGGCCTTGCCGACGTCGTCGGGCGTGGTGTCCGACTCGAGGACGACCTCGCGGTTCACGTGTGCAATCCCGACCTTGATCTCCACGGTCAATCCCTCTCGTCGATCGGACCGTACCGGCCCTGTCCCAGAGCCAGACTGCCACAGAGGACGCCCAGGGCTTGCGCCTGTTCGCCACAGGCCGAAGCACAAAGGCGAAGCCGCCTCAGCTGAGTGCGTCGATCTCTTCCTTGCTCCCCTTGCGCACGACGATCCGGGTCCAGGCGCCGACGTACACCCGGTCGTCCGGGCCGAGCTCGTACCGCCCCTGGATCGGCGACACGGGGAGGGGGCCCGCCGCGGGGCCGACGAAGGTGCCGTTGGCCGAGCCGAGGTCCTCCACGTACCAGCGGGTGCCGTCGCTGGACAGCCGGGACTGGCGGCGGCTGACGCCCGAGTCGATGCCGCAGTCCACCTCGGGATGGATGTTGCGGCTCTCGGACACGCGGCCGACGAGGTTGTCGGCACCGAGGACGATCGTCGTGGGCAGCCCGACCGACGGCATGGGCTCGTCGGTCTCCTGGACCTCGTACCAGTCGGGGTCGATCCAGATCTCCGCGACGTACGACTCGCGGCGGGGCGCCGGACGGCCACGCGTGGGCTCCTCCGTGTCGAGCGGGCCGGACGGGGCGGTGGCCTCGGCGGAGGCTTCCTCCGGCGCGGCAGGAGTCTCCGCCGCCTCGGTGGGTTTCAGCTCCGGCGCGACCAGAGCCTCGGCCGAGGGATCGTCGGCCGGTGCGGGCTCAGCGGGGTAAACCGCCACGGGCGCAGGGCTGGGCTGCGCGGGCACGTACGACGGGGTGGCCGACACCGAAGGTGCCGACTCCTCGACGACAACTGGCCCGACGACAACGGGAGGTACCACGGCTGAGGGAACGGCAACCGGAGGGACGGCGGCGGCATCGATGTCCAGCGCACCTGGCGTCACCGGCACGGTCACCGCGACCGGCGCGGCGTCGGGCCGGCGCAGTCCGAGCATCCCGGCGGCGTCGGACCGGGGCAGCGTGCCCGTCGTGTAGTCGTAGCCGCACGCCTCGCAGAACAGCGCGTCGGCCGGGTTGGTGGCACCGCAGTTCGGGCACTTCTGGCTGGTAGCCGTGGGCGGGGCCGCGGCCGGAGACGCCGTCGCCGGGAGGGGCCGCACGGGGAGCCCGCACACGTCGCAGTAGTCGTCGGTGGCCGAGCGGTGGCCGTTCTCGCAGATGCCGGCCATCAGCTGCGGATCCTCGTCGTCTTGGTGGATGCGGTGTCGAGCGCCATCTCGTCGGCCTTCTCGACCTGCCTCTTCAGTCGTACAGTCCCCGTCGCAGCATTCTCGACGTCGACGACTTTGCGAAGCTTCGACGTCGCCTCGTCGTTGCCCGTCTCGGCAGCGAGCTGGATGGCCCTGCCGAGCTTGGTGGTCGCCGTGCGGTCGTCGCCGGCGGCCTTCGCCGCGAGGCCCTCCTGGATGGCTGCCGCGAGCTCGGTCTGCCCGGTGTAGTGGGCGACCTCAGGGCTGATGCGCGCAGTGAGGGAGGCGTCATTCGACCAGCGGGCCTTCACGAGCCCTTGGGTCACGACGTTCGCGCCGATGCCGAGCTGCACCCGCGCCGCGAGCTGTTCCTGCCCGACGGCCTTGGCCGGCAGCCGTACGGCAACGTGGTAGTCGCGGGACTCGTCGCCCCACGATCCCGTCGGGTAGCCCTGCGTGAGCGGGTTGAGCGGGGTGCCCCTACCGGTGAGGTCCTCGACGGTGGGGGAGACCTGGCGTACGAACAGGACCTGGGCCCCTTGCGGCACCCAGACACGCAGCTGAGCGTCGGCGACACCGCGGCCCATCGCCTTGTGCATGAGCTCTCCGAAGACGGCTGGCATGTCCTGCCCGGACGGGATGATGTCGACGGAGCCCAGCAATGCCTGGGCGATCTTGCGGATCTCCTCGACCTTCCAGTCGACGCCGACGCCGCGGCAGTCGGCCTGGAACTGGCCGAGGGAGTTCCGGATCGCCGCGTCGAGCTGTTGCGGGGTCTCATTGTGGTTCTCGCCGTCGGTCAGCAGGATCGCGTGCTTCTGGGAGAGCGGGCCGACCGAGTCGAACAGCGCGCGGGCGAGGTTCAGCCACGCCCCGATCGCCGTGCCACCGTCGGACCGGAAGAAGCTGATCGCGTCCTTGGCCTGGCGTCGGGTCTGCGGGTTCATCGCTACCATGCCGGCGCCGGTCTGCACCATCGGGTAGGCCAGGTAGGCCTTGTGGTTGCCGGCGACGATTGCGAAGTAGGTGCCGTCGAGGATCGCGTCCACCGCGACCATCGCGGCCTGCTTGGCGGCCCGCATGTTCGTCTCGCCCATGGAGCCGGAGGTGTCGACGATGATGATCTCGCCGGCTGCTCCCGAACCGGTCTGTCCGGCAGCCCCCGCGCCCGCACAGTCGATCGTGATGATCGCGTTGACGTCTGTTCCCCCGTCGGGCAGGAATTCGTTCTGGAAGACGGTGGAAGTGAACTGGGCCATAGTGTCGATTCTCTCGCAGGGCACAAAGACACGGCAACGAGCTGGTGCTCACCACCGACGGTAGCGGGTCCCGGGAGCGTTCTGGGGGGACTCGCTTGCTTGCCGGGTGAGCGACACCGTTGAAACGTACGGGCCAGGGCGTGGGACAGAGGGGACCCCGGGTTGCCACGCCTCTTGTCGGAGCAGGATCATTAGCGGGTGCTCGATCGTGCCGTGCGTGATGTTGCCCAGCCGGCCGGGATCGAGGTGACGCGTCAAGCAACTGAAGTCCTGACCCAGGCTCAGAACCTTGCTGACCGACTGCGTGCCGAGGCCCAGGCTGACGCTGAGGCGATGCGTGCTGAACTCGCGACGAACCGGGAGGTGAACGACAACCTCGTCCGGGTCACCGCTGAGAAGCAGGCCCAGGCGGAGGCTGCCGCGGAGGCCGCCGCAGCGCGTCTGGACGAAGCCCGCCGAGATGCCGTGACCCTGCTCGAGGATGCGTCGGCACAGGCCGGTCTGCTCACCCGTACCGCCGAGCGAACCACCGCGGAGGTCGTCGCTCAGGCAAGGGCGGAGGCCGAGCAGATCCTTGCCGACGCCAAGCGTCAGGCCACAGAGGTCAACGATGCCTCGGAGAAGGCGATCGCCGAGGTGCGCGAACGTCTGACCGCTCATGCCGCCACCGTCGACACCGATGTCGCGCAGAAGCGCTCGGCGTGGGAGGCCGAGGAGGCTCGTCGTCGTTCCGACCTCGACAACCAGATCACCACGACGCACGCCGAGACCGATGCCGGCGTTCAGCAGCGCAAGGCCGAGCTTGACGGCCAGGTGACTGCCGCACAGGCGCAGCTCGCCGCCGAGCGTGCCGCATGGGACGACGAGCTGGCTCGCCTGCAGGCTGCCGCCCAGGCGGAGCGCGACGAGCTGGCAGCCCATACCCAGGCGACCGCCGAGGAGCAGCTGGCATCGGCTGCGGCGCACGTCGCGTGGACCCAGGAGGCCATGGCGGAGCTGAAGGCGACCGCGCAGGCCGAGACCGCCGCACTGCGCAAGCAGCACCACAGCGAGCTCACCGACCACGTGGCAACGGTGCGTCAGCGCACAGAGGTCCTGCTCACAAGCTCGACCCATCGAAGCCTGGCCCTGGTCGCCGAGGCCGAAGCGGCCGCGGAAGATATGCAGGCCCGAGCACGCGCCGTACTCGACGCCGCCGAGAACGACGCCGTACAGACCAGGCAACGAACCGAGGACGGGGCCCAGCGGCTCGTCGAGCGCGCCAAGGTCGAGGCGAAGGCCCACGCCGACCGCGCCGAGCGTCGGCTCGCCGACGCCGAGTCCGGGGCGAAGGTCATCCGGGAGAGGACGGCCACGGAGCTCGAGACCTTGCAGCGGGAGGCGTACGGAACCGCCCGGACCACCCGCGAGGAGGCCATCGCCATGCTCGCGAAGGCCAGGACCGACGCCGACCAGGTCCGTAAAGAGGCGCGGGCGCTGGTAGACAAGACACGTGCCGAGGTCACGACTCTCGCTCGTCGTCGCGACGACATCAATGCCCAGCTAGGTCACCTTTCCGGCGTGATCGAGGCACTCGCCGTGCCCGACATCCCCGGCCCAGGCGCCCCATCCACACATCAGTACGCAACGGAAGAGGAATGATGTCCCAGTTGAACCCTGCGTTTCGCACGGTCATGCGCGGCTACGAGCCGACCGAGGTCGACCGGACCCTCGGAGACCTGCGCAGGGCTGTCGAGCAGGCCCGTACGGATGCGGCCAACAGTGGCGTGGCCGTCACCAAGCTGCAGTCCCAGCTGGCGCAGCTCGAGGAGCAGCTCGCGAACGAGAAGGCGCGGTCGTCCGCGCTTGAGTCTGGGGCGACCCAGGCCGCAGAGCCGACGTTCCAGGACTTCGGCACCCGCGTCGGCAAGATCCTCGCCCTCGCGATCGAGGAGGCCAAGGACCTCCGCACGAAGGCCAAGGCCGAGGCCGACAAGCTCACGTCCGAGTCGGAGGCTGCTGCCGAGCAGGCCAAGTCGAGCGCCGACCGCTACGCCGCCGAGGTGACGAGCAAGGCCGACGCCGACGACGCCCGGATCGTCGAGGCGGCCCGCCAGCAGGCGGACGAGATTCTCGACTACGCCGACCGCGAGGCCACGACCCGTCGCGAGGAGGCCGAGGCCGTGTACGAGCACCAGCGCGCCCGCGCCGCTGCTGCTGCTGCCGACTTCGAGAAGACCCTCGCCGACCGTCGTGACACGTCGGCTGCCGAGTTCACCGCCGCCATGGCTGCTCACGAGCAGACGCTCGCTGCGGCCCAGGAGCGCCACACGGCGAGCGAGCTCGAGGCCGAGCGCACCAAGGCCGAGGCCCGTGCGCAGGCGGAGGCTGTGATGAAGAACGCCCGTGAGGAGGCGGCGACGCACGTCGACAGCGCGCGTCAGTCCGCCGAGAAGATCCGTCGTGAGACCGACCGTGAGCTACAGGCCGCCACGTCGCGTCGCGACGCCATCACCGCGCAGCTGACCAACGTCCGCCAGATGCTCGCCACCATCGGCGGCTCCACCATCGGCAACATGTTCGCCGATCCCGATCCGGCTGCGGTGGCCGCGTTCGCCGCGGCACCCGCCCCGGTGGCTGCTGACGCCGCAGAGGTCGCGCCGTCCGAGCTCGAGGGCGAGGAGCGCGGCCAGGAGCGCGAGGAGGACGAGCTCGACGAGGACGAGTACGACGACGACGAGGAGTACGACGACGACGAGGAGCTCGACGACGACGAGGAGCTCGACGACGACGAAGCCGATGACGCTGAGGCTGCAGACGGCGGGAAGGCGAACGCATGAGGTTCCGCTACCTGGGTGACTCCGGGCTCAAGGTCTCCGAGATCTGCTACGGCAACTGGCTGACCCACGGGTCACAGGTCGAGAACGACACGGCGACCCAGTGCGTACGGGCAGCGCTCGACGCGGGGATCACGACGTTCGACACCGCCGACGCGTACGCGAACACCGTCGCCGAGTCCGTACTGGGAGATGCCCTTGCCGGCGAGCGTCGTGAGTCGCTCGAGATCTTCACCAAGGTGTACTGGCCGACGGGTCCGAAGGGACACAACGACTCCGGTCTGTCGCGCAAGCACATCATGGAGTCGATCAACGGCTCGCTGAAGCGCCTGGGCACCGACTACGTGGACCTGTACCAGGCTCACCGGTACGACACGGAGACGCCGCTCGAGGAGACGATGCAGGCGTTCGCCGACGTCGTACGTGCGGGCAAGGCTCTGTACATCGGCGTCAGCGAGTGGACCGCCGACCAGATCCGGGCGGGGCACGCGTTGTCCAAGCAGCTGGGGTTCCAGCTGGTCTCGAACCAGCCGCAGTACTCCATGCTGTGGCGGGTCATCGAGGCGGAGGTGGTGCCGGCGAGCAAGGAGCTCGGCCTGTCGCAGGTCGTCTGGTCGCCGGTGGCCCAAGGCGTGCTGACGGGCAAGTACGTGCCCGGCGCAGCACTTCCCAAGGGCTCGCGTGCGACCGACGACAAGGGCGGCGCGCAGATGATCTCCCGGTTCATGAACGACGACGTGCTGACTCGCGTGCAGAACCTCAAGCCCGTCGCGGACGAGCTCGGCCTGAGCATGGCTCAGCTGGCTGTCGCCTGGGTGCTGGCGAACGAGAACCTCGCCTGCGCCATCATCGGCGCCTCACGTCCGGAGCAGGTCGCCGAGAACGTGGCGGCCTCCGGCGTGGAGATCCCCGCCGAGGCCATGGCGAAGATCGACGAGGCCCTCGGCGACGTGGTCGTACGTGACCCGGCGATGACCACCGCCAACTCGCCGAAGACGCGGCCCGTCTGATCAGAGTCACCCCAGTGGCGGCCAACGCACTCTTTCTCACGCAGGAACCGTGCTTTCGCCGCCACTCGCCGCGTTCTCAGAGGTCGTGGGTAGGAGCGCGGCGGGAGCCGGGTCCGGACTCGCAGGCTCCTCTGCGGCGGCCGACGGTGCCGTGGCGAATGCCGGCAGGTCGCCCAGGCGGGCGATGGCTACCGTGATGTTGTCCTGGCCGCCCTGCGCGTTGGCCCAAGCCACCATGTGCTCGCACACGTCGACGAGGTTGTGCGGGGACCAGGCCAGCCCGGCGGCGAGGACCGTACCGATCTCTTCCGGATTCGAGGCGTAGTTCCACAAGCCGTCGGAGCACACCAGCAACCAGCCGTCGCCGACCTCCAGCTCGCCGCAGCGGGGGACGATGTCGGGGGCGTCGCGGCCCAGCCACTTGGTGATGGCGTGGGCTCCCGGGCCGTTCTCGGCCTCCTCGCGGGTGGAGCCCGCCTCGATCCTGGCCTGCGCGACGGAGTCGTCGGCGCTCAGCTGTACAGGCTGGCCTGCATCCGGCAACCAGTACGCCCTCGAGTCGCCCAGGTTCGCGTAGAACAGGCGGCCATCGGACACCACAGCCGCGACGAACGTCGTCGACGCGGCGTTCTCGCTCGCGGGGTCGGTGGTGGCCACGACGGCCTCGTTGGCGGCAGCGGCAGCCTGCGTCAACGCGTTCAGCATCGCTGCTGATCGTGACGCCTCGACGCCCATGCCCTGAGGCTGGTTCGTGAACAGCAGGTCTCGCGCCGCCTCAGCGCCGGCGAGGGCCGCCACGTCGGAGTCGATCGAGCTGGACACGCCGTCGCACACGACCAGGACGGCTCGGCCGCCGGGCTCCTGCGCCGCACCGAGTGCCATCGCGTCCTCGTTGCGGAAGTGCCGGAGACCGCGGTCGCACACGCCCGCCACCCACGGGGCTGGCTCCTCGCGGTAGTGGTCGCGCTCGCTGACCGCCTTGAAGCCGCACACCGTGCAGTAGCCGTCGCCGTCCACCACGCCGCCGCACTGCAGGCACGGCCGCGGAGGCGCCGCGACCGCGTCCGGGTCGATGGTCGCCGCGGGGATCCACTCGACGCCCGGAGGCTCGTACCGCAACGCAGGGTCCGGCGACGACACCCCAGGTGCCGGCGCATCCGCCGCGGGTCGCCACTCGATACCGGGAGTGGGCTCGCCCGGGTCGTCGGGCGAGTCCTTGCCCTTGAGCCAGCGCTCGAGCCCGTCGGGCAGGAGCCGCTGCCAGCCCTTCTCGGTGTCGTTCACAGCAGGCTCCACTTCCGGGTCCGGTTGGCCTTCTCGACGAGCTGCACCCGTACGGACGACTCGGGTTCGAGGACGGCAAGGGTGCGGTACGCGCTCTCCAGGCGGTCCCTCAGTGCCACCGGAGTGGCCGGCACGTCGCCGATCACCGTCGTGGCCTGCGCACCATGGGTAGAGACGACGTGGAGCGACCGCTCGTAGATGTCGACGTCGATCCGGGCCTGCGTCAACGCGTCCAGCCTCGCCTTGTGCGTCGCCA